>JAEZHQ010000028.1 GCA_023416455.1 Pseudomonadota bacterium
CGGCTGCGCGCCGGGCGGGCGGTGCGGCTGGAGCGCGCCGACGGGCGCAGCTTCGTCCTGGCGCCGGGGCCGGGCGAGGACGGGGAGCCCGTGCTGGCGCTGCTGGCCGCCGATCCCGGCCCGGACCCGGCGGACACCGCCCCCCCCATCCCGGCGGTGGCCGAGACGGTGTTCGACGCCATGTCGGACGCGGTCAGCGCCTTCGACGCCGGCATGCGGCTGACGCTGTGGAACCGCCGCTACCTGGAGACCTTCCGGTTGCCGCCGCACCTCGTCCGGCGGGGCTGCCCGCTCGCCGACCTGCTCCGCCACACGGTGGAGCGCGGCGACTACGGCCCCGGCGACGGCGAGGCGATCCTCGCCGAGCAGTTGGAGCTGTGCCGGCGGCGCGAGCCCTTCGCCTACCGCCTGACGCTGGCCGACGGCGCGATCCTCGACGTGCGCCATTCGCCGCTGCCCGACGGCGGCTTCCTGCACGTCTGCACCGACATGACCGACCGCGCCCGGGCCGACGAGGCGCAACGGCAGATCATGGAGGCCATCGCCTTTCCGCTGGTGGTCACGCGCCTGTCCGACGGGCTGGCGCTGGCCGTCAACCAGCCGGCCGCGGAGATGTTCGGCGTCACGGCGGCGGAGGCGGTCGGGCAGGCCCGCTCCGCCAGCTTCTACCTCGACCCGGTCGACCGGGACCGCATGATGACGGCGCTGGGGGCCGGGGGCGGGCGCATCGATGCCTTCGAGACGCGCATGCGCGGGGTCGGCGGGCGCGATCTGTGGGCGATCCTGTCGGTGCGCCTGTTCCGCTACCAGGGGGAGGAGGCCATCCTCACCGGGATCAACGACATCACCGCGCGCAAGCGGGCCGAGCAGGAGCTGGAGGCGCAATGGACCCAGGCCGGCGCCGTCCTGGAGGGGCTGAGCCAGGGGGTCATGGCCTTCGACCGCGCGCTGCGGCTGGTGGCGTGGAACCGGCGGGCGCTCGACCTCCTGGGTATCGACGGCGGGTTCCCGCGCTTCCACCAGCCCTTCGAGGCGATCGTCCGGCACATCGCCGTGCGCGGCGGCTACGGCAAGGGCGACGTGGAGCGGCTGGTCGCCGACCGCGTGGCGGCGGTGCGCGCCGCCGTGGAGCCGTACCGGCAGGAGCGCGTCCGCCCCGACGGGGTCATCATCGAGAGCCAGGCCCAGACGCTGCCCGACGGCGGCTTCGTCATCACCTACACCGACGTCACCGAGCGCCGGCAGGCCGAGCGCGAGCTGGCGGCCAGCCGGGAGCTGTTCGAGCTGGCCATCCGGGCGGCGCGCGAAGGCATCTCGCAGTGGGACCTGCGCACCGGCGACCTGTGGTTCTCGCCGCAATGGTGGGGGCTCCTCGGCTATGGCGAGGAGGAGATGGTCAACACGGTGGAGCGCTGGTCGGAGCTGATCCTTCCCGAGGACCGCACCGCCGCGCTCGGCATGGTCGCCGACTTCGCCGCCGGGGCGATCGACGAGTGCCAGATGCTCCAGCGCTTCCGGCACAAGGCCGGGCACGTCGTCCATCTCTACACCCGCGCGATCCGGGTGACGGGGGCGGACGGGCGGGCCTTCCGCATCGTCGGCTCGCACACCGACGTGACCGAGCGCGTCCGCGCCGAGGAGCAGGCGCACGCCGCCAAGGAGGAGGCCGAACAGGCGCTGCGCGAGCTGAAGGAGGCCCAGGCCCACCTGATCCAGTCGGAGAAGATGGTGGCGCTGGGCTCGCTGGTCGCCGGGGTGGCGCACGAGATCAACACGCCGGTGGGCATCGCGCTGACCGGGGCCTCGCTGCTGGCCGAGCGGACCCGGGCCATCCGCGGCGCCTTCGAGGCCGGGCAGCTGCGCCGGCCCGACTTCGCCGAGTTCCTCGACACCGCCGGCGAGGCCACGCAGCTGATGCTTTTGAACATCGACCGCGCCGCCCGGCTCATCCAGAGCTTCAAGCAGATCGCCGTCGACCAGGCGAGCGAGGAGCGCCGCGTCTTCGACCTGCGCGACTACATCCAGGAGGTGCTGCGCAGCCTGGGCGTCAGCATCAAGCGGGCCGCCCACAGCGTCGTCATCGACTGCCCGGAGGGGCTGGCCGTCGACGGCTATCCGGGGGCCTTGAGCCAGGTGCTGACCAACCTCGTCATGAACTCCATCATCCACGGCTATGCGCCGGGCCAGCGGGGGACCCTCCGCGTCGTGGTCACCCACACCGACGGGGACGAGGTGGAGCTGCTCTACGCCGACGACGGCCGCGGCATCCCGCCCGAGCTGCACGACAAGGTTTTCGAGCCGTTCTTCACCACCAACCGCGGGTCGGGCGGCAGCGGGCTCGGCCTCAACATCGTCTACAACATCGCCACGCGCACGCTGAAGGGCCGCATCCGCCTGGACAGCGCGCCGGGGCGGGGGACGGCCTTCCGCCTGCGCTTCCCGCGGGTCGCCTCGGCCGAGTTGGTGCCGGCGTGACGCCGGGTTCCCCGCGGCCGGTCCCGCGGGCGTCCCTTAAAATCATTTAATCCGGCCGCAAGGCATCCGTGAGGGCGGCGGTACCAGCTATGGGACAACGCAACCCAGCACGCCAGTCATGGAGAGCCAGCGATGACCAACGCCGCCAAGCCCGATCGCACCACGCCCCCGCGCCGGTTCCGCCGGACGGTCGCGGCCCTGCTGCTCGGCACGACGGTGCTCACCGGCCCGTTCCTGGTCGCCACGCCGCCGACCGCCCGCGCGGAGGCCCCGGTCTCCGCCGCTGCGGAGGCGCCGGCCAGCTTCGCCGATCTCGCGGCCCGGGTGTCACCGGCCGTGGTCAACGTGTCCGCCACCCTGGGGGACCGGACCGACGCCGCGGACGGGCCGGGGGCCGAGCGCGCGGTCCCGCGCCTTCCCGGCATGCCGCCGGGCTCCCCCTTCGAGGAGTTCTTCCGCCGCTTCCAGGATCCGTCCGGCCAGGGCCAGGACGGGCCGGACGCCGGTCCCCAGATGCCGCAGGGCCGCCGGGGATCGCTGGGTTCGGGCTTCGTCATCGACGCGGACGGCCACATCGTGACCAACAACCACGTCATCGACGGCGCCCGCAAGATCACCGTCACCCTCCAGGACGGCACCACGCTGCCCGCCACGCTGGTCGGGCGCGACGCCAAGACCGACATCGCGCTTCTGAAGGTGGAGGCCGGCAAGCCGCTGGCGCACCTGGAATGGGGCGACAGCGACGCGGCGCGGGTCGGCGACTGGGTGATGGCGGTCGGCAACCCGTTCGGGCTGGGGGGGACCGTGACCCGGGGCATCGTCTCGGCCCGCGGGCGCGACATCCACAGCGGTCCCTACGACGACTACCTGCAACTCGACGCCGCCATCAACCGCGGCAATTCGGGGGGGCCGACCTTCGCCCTCGACGGGCGGGTCATCGGCATCAACACCGCGATCTATTCGCCCAACGGCGGCTCGGTCGGCATCGGCTTCGCCATCCCCTCCAACCTCGCCCGCCAGGTGGTCGCCCAGCTCAAGGAGAACGGCCGTGTGGAACGCGGCTGGCTCGGCGTGACCATCCAGGAGATCACGCCCGACATCGCCGAAGGGCTCGGCCTGCCGGCGTCCGGCGACGGTCCGGTCCGGGGCGCGCTGGTCGCCGACGTGGCGGCGGGCAGCCCGGCCGCCCGGGCGGGCCTGCGCCAGGGCGACGTGATCCTGTCCTACGACGGCCGGCCGGTCGAGGGCGTCCGTGCGCTGACCCGCCGGGTCGCCGACAGCAAGGCCGGCGGCACGGTGGAGCTGACGGTCCTGCGCCAGGGCCGGGAGACGACGATGGCGGTGGCGATCGACCGGCTGCCGGCCGAACCGCAGGTGGCGTCGGCGGGCGAGGGGCCGGCCGGCACGACGGCGGTCGAGCCGGTCCGCGGCCTGAGCCTGGCCCCGCTGGACCGGGCGGCGCGCGCCCGCCTCGGCCTGCCCGCCGGGGTGACCGGGGTGGTGGTGACCGGCGTGTCGCCGCGGGCGGGCGACGTTCCGGTGCGCCCGGGCGACGTCATCGTCAAGGTCGGCGACAAGGCCGTGACGACTCCGGCCGAGGTCTCGCGGGTGGTCGCGGCGGCCGAGAAGGCCGGGCGCAAGGCGGTCCTGCTGCTGGTCAACCGCGGCGGTGCCGAGAGCTTCGTGCCGCTGCGTCTCATGCCGGCGTGACCGCCGCCGTCGCGACGGCCGCCGGGCCGGGGCGGGTCCGTCCGGGACTCCGCCTTGGCCCCGGGCCTTGGGAGCGCTACACTCATGCTCATGAAAATCCTCGTCATCGAAGATGACCGGCAGGCCGCCTCCTACCTCGCCAAGGGGCTGAAGGAGGCCGGTCACGCGGTGGACGTCGCGAACGACGGCAAGGAGGGGCTGTTCCTCGCCGGCTCCGAGCATTACGACGTCATGGTGGTCGACCGCATGCTGCCCGGCCGCGACGGCCTGTCGCTGGTGGGAATCCTGCGCGCCACCGGAAACGACACGCCGGTCCTCTTCCTCTCCGCGCTGGGCAGCGTGGACGACCGGGTGAAGGGGCTGCGCGCCGGCGGCGACGACTACCTGACCAAGCCCTTCGCCTTCTCCGAACTGCTCGCCCGCATCGAGGTGCTGGCCCGCCGCCGCACCGCCGCCCAGCCGCAGACCCGGCTGACCGTGGGCGACCTGGAGCTGGACCGGCTGTCGCGCACGGTGCGCCGCGCCGGCCGCAGCATCGACCTGCTGCCGCGCGAGTTCGCCCTGCTGGAGTATCTGATGCGCAACGCCGGCAGCGTGGTGACCCGCACCATGATGCTGGAGAATGTGTGGGACTATCATTTTGACCCGCAGACCAACGTCATCGACGTCCACATCGCCCGGCTGCGCCAGAAGATCGACAAGGATTTCCCCACGCCGCTGATCCACACCGTGCGCGGGGCCGGCTACAGCCTGCGGCCGCCGGAGTGAACGCCGCCGCACTGCCGCCGCTGCGCCTGCTGCGTCTGCTGCGCACCACGCCGTTCCGGCTGGCGCTGCTCTATCTCGGCCTGTTCATCCTGTCGGTCGGGGTGATCCTGCTGGTCGCCTACCGCACCACCGCCGGCGTCCTGGAGCAGGAGATCGGCGAGACGGTGGCGCTGGAGGTGGCCGGGCTGGAGGAGCATTACCGCGCCCACGGCATGCGCGGCCTGGTCGACGTGGTGCGCGAGCGCAGCGCGGCCCCCCACACCAATTCCGTCTATCTGCTGACCACGCCGGGCGGCGCCATTCTGGCCGGCAACCTCTCGGGCTGGCCGGCGGCGGCATCCGGTCCCGGCGGCTGGGTCCACTTCACGGTGGCCGAGTACGGCGGGACCGGCGGCCGCCCGTCCACCGCCATGGCGGTCACCTTCACGCTGCCCGGCCAGTTCCGCCTACTGGTCGGCCGCGACATGAGCGAGATCGACCGGCTGCGCGGCCGCATGGCGTCGTCGCTGCGCTGGATCCTGGCGGTGACGGCCCTGCTGGGGCTGGGCGGCGGGCTGCTGGTCGCCCGCGGGGCGATGCGGCGGATCGAGGCCATCAACCGGACCACGCGCCAGATCATGGCCGGCGACCTCGGCGGGCGGGTGCCGACCGCCGGCGGCGGCGACGAGCTTGACCGGCTGGCCGTCAACCTGAACGCCATGCTCGACCAGATCGAGCGGCTGATGACCGGCATGCGCCAGGTGACCGAGAGCGTCGCCCACGACCTGCGCACGCCGCTGAGCCGTCTGCGTTCGCGCATCGAGCTGGCGCTGATCCGCGACACCGACGATGCCGAAGCCTACCGCGCGGTGCTGCGCGAGACCATAGCCGAGGCCGACCGGCTGCTCGCCACCTTCTCCGCCCTGCTGTCCATCGCGGAGGCCGAGTCGGGAGCCGGGCGCAGCAGCCTGGAGACGGTGGCGCTGGTCGAGGTGGTGCGGCTCGCCGCCGACCTCTACGAACCGGTGGCGGAGGAGAAGGGCCAGACCCTGACCACCGAGATCCGCGCCGAGCCGACCCTGCGCGGCAACGGCCAGCTGCTCGCCCAGGCGTTGTCCAACCTGCTCGACAACGCCATCAAATACACCCCCGAGGGCGGCCGCATCGCGCTGGTCCTGGAGGGAGAGGGGCAGGGGGAAGGGGCGGGGGGCGGGCAGGCCGCCCGCATCACCGTGGCCGACGACGGGCCCGGCATCCCCGCGGACATGCGCGACAAGGTCCGGGAGCGCTTCGTCCGGCTCGACGCCGCGCGGGCCTCGCCGGGCAACGGGCTGGGGCTCAGCCTGGTGGAGGCGGTGGCGCACCTGCACGGGGCGCGGCTGCTGCTGGAGGACAACCGGCCCGGCCTGCGCGCCAGCCTCGTCTTCCCGGTGAGGGAGGGGGATTCCGCGGCGCCGGCCGCATGAGCGCCGGCGGCCAAAGAAAAGCCCGCCGTTGCCGGCGGGCTTAAGGCGACATCAGCGAGAATGACTCCTTGGCGTCAACCAGGATATGGGTGTCCCGGGCGCTCCGCGCATTCGGATAAGTGGAGTACGGCGAAAGTGATAGTCGCGTGGGGGAGCAACACTTCCCTCGGCGTGGCGTTTCATCCCGTGGGCGCCCCGCCGGGGGGCGCGCCAGCCGGGGGCGCACCATGGACCAGACCAGGCAGGCGGCAGACGTGGCGGTGCCCGCCGGACGGGCGGCGGCCGGAACGGGCGGGCGCCCGGTCCAGGCCGAGCTGACGATCTTCACCTGGAAGCTGCTGATCACCGCCGTCATCTTCGGCCTGCTGTTCCTGGCCTGGCGGGTGGCGGATGCGCTGCTGCTCATCTTCACGGGCGTGCTGCTGGCCATCCTGCTCCAGCGGATCGCCGGCTGGGTCCACCGGGTGACCCGCCTTCCCCACGGCTGGGCGCTCAGCCTGGTGATCGTCGTGCTGGCGGTGGCCGTGCTGGGGATCGGCTACACGCTCGGCCAGTCGATGGCCGCGCAGTTCCATCAGTTCGCCGACCGGATCAGCGGCGCGGTGGAGCGGCTGCCCGGCCCCTTGCGCGAACAGATCGCCGACCAGGGGCGCGACGCCTCCTCCTGGCTGAGCCGCCTCCAGACGGTGGCCTCCGGCGTGCTGTTCTTCCTGGGCGACACCGTGATCGTGCTGTTCAGCGCCATCTACCTGGCCGCTTCGCCCGGGGTCTACCGGCGCGGCGTCATCCTGCTGGTGCCGCCGCGCGGCCACCAGCGGGCGCACGAGGTGCTCGACGTCACCGGCGACGCGCTGTGGCGTTGGCTGATCGGCCAGCTCGCCGCCATGGCCATCGTCGGCCTGCTGGTCACCGGCGGGCTTTACCTGCTGGGCATCCCGAGCGCCCTGGCGCTCGGGATCCTGGCCGGGCTGCTGGAGTTCATCCCGCTGATCGGCCCGGTCCTGGCGGCGGTGCCGGCGATCCTGATCGCCTTCGGCCAGTCGCCGACCGACGCCGTCTGGGTGGCCCTGCTCTACCTGCTGATCCAGCAGATCGAGGGCAACCTCATCACGCCCCTGCTTCAGAAGCGCGTGGTCGATCTGCCGCCGGTGATCACCATCGGCGCCATCGCGGCGGGCGGGCTCCTGTTCGGGCTGCTCGGCATGTTCCTGGCGACTCCGCTGGCCGTGGTCGCGCTGGTCCTCGTCAACATGCTCTACATCGAGGGCAAGCTGGAGCAGAGGCGGCACTTCCCGCGCGAGGACAGCTGATATCAACGGCTATGATGCCGCTCACCCCGGCAAGCCTGCGACTCCGGCGGGTCCGCCATGAAGCCAGGGCCGGACGTCGTGACGTTCCGGCCCTGGCTTCAGTGCACCCGCCGCAGGATCAGCGCAAGCGGAATCGCCGCGAGGGAAAGCAGCATCAGCACGAAGAACACGTCGATATAGGCCATGTATCCCGCCTGCACCTGCATCTGCTGCCCGATGAAGTCGATGGCCCGGTCCTTCGCGCCGACCATCCCGCCGCCGACATCGGAAAAATAGCGGGTCGCCAGTTCCAGCATCTCCTGATAGGCCGGATTGGACGGCACGATGTTCTCGTCCAGCCGGCTGTGGTGGAACTGCTCGCGGACAGCCAGAACATTCTGCGAGATCGACACGCCGATGGAGCCGCCGACATTCCGCGCCACGTTGATGAGGGCGGACGCCTGGTCGGTCTTCTCCTGCGGGATGCCGTAATAGGATGCCGTGGTGATCGGAAGGAAGATCAGCGGCAGGCCGACGCCGATATAGATGCGCGACCAGGCGAAGAACCAGAAGGTGGAATCCGGGTTCAGCCGCGTCAGATCCCACATCGCCAGCGCCACGATCCCGGCTCCGGCGGCAATCAGGTACTTCGGCTGGATCCTGTTGGTCAGCCGTCCGACGAGCAGCATCGACACCATGGTCACCAGACCGCCCGGCGACATGGTCAGACCGGCCCAGGTCGCGGTGTAGCCGTAATACTGCTGAAGGAGTTCGGGCAGGAACTGGGTCGTCGCGATCAGGATGGCGCCGATCGCCAGCATCACCAGGAAGCAGGACCCGAACTGCCGCGTCGCGATCATCCGCAGGTCGAGGATCGGGTTTTTCCGCGTCATCTCCCACGGGATCATCAGGCAGAAGGCGACGGCGCAGATCACCGTGAAGATCACGATGAACTCGGAGGCGAACCAGTTGACGGTCTGCCCACGGTCCAGAATCACCTCCAGCGAACCGAGGAAGACCGCCACCAGCACGAAGCCCGTCACGTCCATCCGCACGCCTTGCCGCTTGAGCCGCTCGCGCTCCTCGATGGCGGCTTGCGGCTCCTGCACCAGCAGGCTGACGAGGATGAAGGCGATGACGCCGACCGGCCCGTTGATCAGGAAACACCAGTGCCAGGACAGATTGTCCGACAGCCAGCCGCCCGCCACCGGCCCCACCACCGGCGCCACCACCACCGCGATGCCGAAGATGGCGAAAGCCTGCCCGTGCTTGGACGGCGGAAAGCTGTCGGCGAGGATCGATTGGGAGATCGGCACCATGCCGCCGCCGGCGAAGCCTTGCAGCACCCGGAAGAACAGCAGCGATTCCAGACTCCACGCCATCCCGCAGGCAATCGAGCTGACGGTGAACAGCCCCAGGCAAACCAGATAGAAGGGCTTGCGGCCATAGCGTTTCGAGATGAAGCTGCTGGCCGTCAGCACGATGGCGTTGGCGACCAGATAGGAGGTGACCACCCAGGACGCCTGGTCGGAACTGACCCCCATCGCGCCGGAGATATAGCGCAACGCCACATTGGCGATGGTGGTGTCCAGCACCTCCATGAAGGTGGCGATGGAAACCACCACCGCGATCAGCCACGGATTCCGCCCGCCCGCCGCGCTCCGCGCCGGGTCGAACCCCTCATCCATCGCCGCCGGGCCGGCGTCGGCGGCGGCCGCGCTCATCGCACCCTCACGGTCGGAACCACCGACATTCCGGGGCCGATGGTGACGTCGTCCGGCCATCGGTCGACGACGATCTTCACCGGCACCCGCTGAACCACCTTCACGTAGTTGCCGGTCGCGTTCTGCGGCGGCAGCAGGGAGAAGGCGGTGCCGGACCCGGGCTGCACGCTGTCGACACGGCCGGTGATCTTATGGTCGGGGTAGGCATCGATGTGGATGTCCGCCGGCTGGCCCGGCCGCAGGTCGGTGATCGCGGTCTCCTTGAAATTCGCGGTTATCCACATGTCGTCGGGCACGAACATCGCCAGGCTCTGGCCGGCCTGCGTAAATTCGCCGACGGCGCCGCTGAGCTGCACCACCCAGCCCGGCTGCGCCGCGGTGATGGTGGTGTAGGACAGGTTCAACTGGGCCTGGATCATCTGCGCCTTCGCCCGCGCCTGATCGGCGACCGCACTGGTCCGCTGGGCCTGAAGCGCCGCGACCTGCCGTTCGGCGGCGATCACCGCGGCGTTGGCGCTGTTCAGCCTTGCCTGCTGTTCACGCAGGGCGGTGGCCGATTGCTGCGCCTGCTGCACCGTTCCGACACCACGGGCCGCCAGGTCGCCGTAGCGTTCCGCATTCTCCTTCGCAAAAGCGACCGCGGCCTCGGCCTCCGCCACCTCCGCCCGGGCCTGATCGGTCTGGGCGTTCTGGGCGGCAATCTGCGCATCATAGCTGTTGATGGCCGCGGACGCGGCGTTGATCCCCGCCTGCACCTGTTCCACCGCCGCCTGGAAGTCCCGCGCATCGATGCGGAACAGCAGGTCGCCCGCCTTCACATGCTGGTTGCCGTCGACCGCCACCTCCGTCACATAGCCGGCCACCCGCGACTCCACCGAGAACGGGCGCGACGCGACGAAGGCGTCGTCCGTGGATTCAAAGGGGAGGATGTTGGTTTTCCAGTAGGCATAGCCGCCCACCCCCAGCAGGACCGCGGCCACCAGCCCGGCAAGGATCGCCAGTGGATGGCGCCGGATGAAGCCGGGCTTCCTGTCGGCATCCGACCGGGCATCCGGCGCTCCGTGCTCGTTGTGGTCGGCTTTTCTGCCGGAATCCTGCACCAGATCCTTGACGGCAGCCTTGCGATTCTGGTCGTCGGGCATGCTGTGTCGCTCCTGACCGAAGCGCCGGGCGATCAGGCAAGGCCCGGCCATTGTCGCATGGAAGCGCATTGCTCCTCAGCGCGAAACAACGCAGATCGTCTTGAGTTGCGCCAAAGCGGCGATAGGAAGTCAAAAATCATGCAGATCATCTACGGAAAATGTAAAGAGGTCACGACGCGAACGTCGCGAACTTGAAGCGACCGTCACATCCATCTGTTGCCGCACTCAGGCTCTTCTTTTGGATATCGTCGGACGTCAGTGGTGAGATCCCGTTTTTTGGAAAGGATTGGGCGTGGGCAAGTTGCGAGTCGCCGGGTCATGAGGGTGCCCATGGCGAATGAACCGGCCCCCGTCCCCCGGACAGTTGGACAAGCGTGATTCGCCCATGGAGAGGGTCGGACCCGATGACGGGGCATGGGAAGCGGCATTCACCGGCCTCTTGCGGCGGCCGGCATTCGCGTGTCGGTGGATGGACGAGACCGCGGGATGGACAAGGTGATGGGATGGCCAAGGTGATGGGATGGCCAAGGTGATCATCGGACGGCCCCGGCGATCGCAGACGGACGGATGCGTCGAGTGCCACACCATCGAGTTGGGCCGCGAGGCGCGGGCAGGCCCCATTCCGCGCTCGAACCAAGCCGTTACCCGGCCGCGGGACCGGCCGGGTAACGGGGCCGGCGCGGCGCGGGGGCGGACGTCCGGGCGGTCCGCCCTGGCGGAATGCGAACGAAGGCGTGGCGGCCGCGCCGACGCATGGGTGCCATGCCCTTGACATCCTTCAACAATTCGCTTAGCCAGCGGTCTGCGACAAGCGGTCGCAGTGCGCGACCGAGCCGGAAGCTCAACCTTTACCCTGACGAGGCTGCAATCCTGGCCGAGTGCCTATAGCCACAGTACGAAAAAGGACTACTTGTACCCGAGTGTAGGAGAGGGTTAAGCTCAGGCCGCAGGGCATCGTCGCGCCGGAAACGGCACGCAGCCTGCATGTTCCGGCTTTTGCTGCAACGTCCAACCGTGGTCCGTGCCGACGACTCGGAACCGCAACAATATGGGCGACGGCGGAGCCGGCGGGAAGGGACGACCGCGGCCTATGACTTCAGGCCGCGGCCAACGAGAGGGTTGGGGATGAAGAGGCAGACCCTGTGCGCCGCCGTTCCGGCGGCGTTGGTATCCTTGTGTGGTTTTTCCGGAAGCGGCATGGCCGCCGAGCCCCATCCCTGGCAGTTGGGGCTTCAGGAGGCGGTGACACCCGTCCTGCACGCCATGGATTCCTTCCATGACCTGCTGACGGTCATCATCTTCGGCATCACTCTGTTCGTGGCGGTGCTTCTGGCCATCGTCATGGTGCGTTTCAACGCCAGGACGAATCCGACGCCGTCCAGGACCTCGCACCACACGCTGCTGGAGGTGGCCTGGACCGTCATTCCGGTCATCATCCTGATCGTCGTCGCGGTGCCGTCCTTCAAGCTGCTCTACCTGGCGGAGCGGACGCCGGAGGCGGAGATGACGCTGAAGGTCACCGGGCGGCAATGGTACTGGGATTATGAGTATCCGGACCACGGCGACATCGCCTTTTCCAGCTACATGATCCCGGATTCGGAGATCAAGCCGGGCCAGCGCCGCCTGCTGGAAGTGGATCACCGCGTGGTCCTGCCGGTGGACACCACCGTGCGCGTGCTGGTGACGGCGGGCGACGTCATCCATTCCTGGGCGATCCCGGCCTTCGGCGTGAAGAAGGACGCCGTGCCGGGCCGCACCAACGAGACCTGGCTGCGGGTGGAGAAGGAGGGCGTCTATTACGGCCAATGCTCCGAGATCTGCGGCATCAACCACGGCTTCATGCCGATCGCGGTCGAGGTCGTCTCCAAGGAAGCCTTCGCCGAGTGGGTCGCCAAGACCAAGGTCGCCCATGGCGCGCCGAGCGCGCCCGATGTCGCCGGCGCGCCGAGCGCGCCCGATGTCGCCGCCGCGCCCGGCGCGCCCGATGTCGCCGCCGCGCCCCGCGCGCCGGATGTCGCTCTTGCGCGCGACGTCGCCGAGGCCGCCGGTCCGCTCAGCGTCCAGTAGGTTTCGGGACTGGACAGCGCAAAGATCAAACAAAAAACCATTCCGCCGACGCGAGGGTTATTGACATGGCAAACGCCAATCCGGAGGAGGCGCACGGGCATGGCCACGGGCACGACGATCATGTGCCGGGCTTCGTGCATCGTTGGTTCTACTCCACCAACCACAAGGACATCGGCTCTCTCTACCTGATCTTCTCGGTCATCGCGGGCCTGATCGGCGGCCTGTTTTCCATCATCATGCGCCTTGAGCTGCAATCGCCGGGCATGCAGTTCGTCGCCGATGGCCAGATGTGGAACGTCCTGATCACCGCGCACGGCCTGATCATGGTGTTCTTCGTGGTCATGCCGGCGCTGATCGGCGGCTTCGGCAACTGGTTCGTGCCGATCATGATCGGCGCCCCCGACATGGCCTTTCCCCGGCTCAACAACATCAGCTTCTGGCTGCTGGTCCCGGCGCTGCTCCTGCTGATGGCGTCGGTCTTCGTGGGGCAGGGGGCGGGAACGGGGTGGACCTTGTACCCGCCGCTGTCGGCCGGCACCTCCCATCCGGGGCCGTCGGTGGACATGGGGATCGTCGCCCTGCACCTGGCCGGGGCGTCGTCGGTCCTGGGCGCGGTGAACTTCATCACCACCATCTTCAACATGCGCGCCCCCGGCATGACGCTGCACAAGATGCCGCTGTTCGTGTGGTCGATGCTGATCACCGCCTTCCTGCTGCTGCTGGCGGTGCCGGTTCTGGGCGGCGCCATCACCATGCTGCTGACCGACCGCAACTTCGGCACCACCTTCTTCAACCCGGACGGCGGCGGCGACCCGGTGCTGTTCCAGCACCTGTTCTGGTTCTTCGGCCACCCCGAAGTCTACATCATGATCCTGCCGGGGTTCGGCATCGTCAGCCAGGTGGTGTCGACCTTCTCCAAGAAGCCGGTCTTCGGCTATCTCGGCATGGCCTACGCCATGGTCGCCATCGGCGTCGTCGGCTTCGTGGTGTGGGCGCACCACATGTACACGGTCGGGCTGGACGTCGACACGCGCGCCTACTTCACCGCCGCCACCATGATCATCGCGGTGCCCACCGGCATCAAGATCTTCTCCTGGATCGCCACCATGTGGGGCGGCTCCATCGAGTTCAAGACGCCGATGCTGTTCGCCCTCGGCATGATCTTCCTGTTCACCGTCGGCGGCGTGTCGGGCGTGGTGCTGGCCAACGGCGGCCTCGACAAGGCGCTGCACGACACCTATTACGTCGTCGCGCACTTCCACTATGTGCTGTCGCTGGGCGCCGTCTTCTCCATCTTCGCCGGCTGGTACTACTGGATCGGCAAGATGTCGGGGCGCCAGTACCCGGAATTCTGGGGCAAGGTGCATTTCTGGCTGACCTTCGTCGGCGCCAACCTGACCTTCTTCCCGCAGCATTTCCTCGGCACCGCCGGGATGCCGCGCCGCATTCCCGACTATCCGGACGCCTTCGCCGGCTGGAACCTGGTCTCCTCGCTCGGCTCCTACGTGTCCTTCACCGGGCACGTCATCTTCCTGTGCCTGGCGGCCTACACGCTGTGGTACGGGAAGCGGGTCGGTGCGAATTATTGGGGGCCTGGGGCCACGACGCTGGAATGGACCCTCAGCTCGCCGCCGCCCTACCATCAGTTCGAGCGGCTTCCGCAAGTGAAATAGGGAAGTTCCCACGTCCATCGCAGGGCCGTCATCCGCAGGGCCAGGCTCCGGCTTGGCCCTTTTTCTACGGAATCCATCGATCGCCGAGCAAAAAGGAGGTATGCCGACAAGGTGCAATGCCGTGTTTACTGGCGGTTAAGGGGACGGCGCTAGGAATGGGGCGTCGCCGGGATGAGTTCGGTGGCCGGCTGTGGTCCGGCGCACAGCGGGGATGCCGGAGAAGCGGCAGCATGCCGTCATCGGCACCCCGATCCCGCGGCGACAGCACCAACGGAGCAAGCGTCATGGCCCAGTCGGTTACCCGCGCACTCAAAGCCATCAAGCGCCACAACGCCCGGCCGGAGCAGATCGACCATGCCATCCTGTCCGCCATCAACGTGACGCTGTGCCTTCTGTCCGGCGGCAACGACCGGGTCGCCGAAGGCTTCAACCACGACATCGCCATCAGCGGCCGGGCCTTCGGCCTTCGGCATTAGGACGGCTGTACCTCCTCGCCTGCCCGCTTGCGCAACTCCTCCCGCAGCGCGTCGCGGGCGTCGGGCGGCAACTGGGCGATGGCCTCGGCGAGCACGCGCATGCGCCGCCGCAGACCGTAGACCCGGTCCAGAAGCGACAGCACCACCGGCATGGCCTCGTCGTCGAGGGCCAGATCCTCGCGAAGGTCGCAGATCAGCTCGATGCGCGCCACGTCCGCGGCGCTGAAAACGAAGCCTCCGGCCTGGTGCTGGGGACGGACCCAGTGGCGCTCCACCCACAGCGTCAGGTCGGCGGCCTGGACCCGCCGGCAAACCGCCAGAACCTCGTCCGTCCGCAACGTCATGTCACGCGGCCTCCATGGCCCGGCGCGGGTTGTCGTTTGGCGTCCAGCCCCGCACGAAGGCTTCCAGCGCGGGGTCCGGCGTTTCCGGCAGGACGATGCGCAGCGTCGCGTACTGGTCGCCGCGCGTCCCCTTGCGCGGGTCGGCGATGCCCTTGCCCTTCAACCGCAGACGGGTGCCGTTGTTCGCGTTCCGCGGCACGGTCACCATCACCGGCCCGTCGATGGTCGGCACGCGCACCTTGCCGCCCAGCACCGCCTCGGCCAGCGTCACCGGCAGATCCAGGAGCACATCGTCGCCCTCGCGGCGGAACCAGGGGTGCGGCGGCACCCGCACCGTGATCAGGACGTCGCCCGGCGGCCCGCCCCCGTGGCCGGGCAGGCCCTGGCCCTTCAGGCGGATGGTGCGGCCGTCCTCCAGCCCGGCGGGCAGATCGACGTCGACGGCGCGGCCCTCCGGCAGCATGACGCGCCGCCGCCCTCCCTTGGCCGCCTCCACGAAGTCCACGGTCAGCGACAGGGCGAGGTTGGCGCCGCGCCCGTGCCCGCCGCCGGCGGCGGCGAAGCCGCGGCCGCCGAACAGGTCGGCGAAGATGTGCTCCAGGTCGTCGGCGGCGAAGCCCTCGCCATGGGCGTAGCGGGCGCCGGCCGGCCCTTCGGCGAAGTCGCGGTAATACTGACGCTGCGGACGTTCATGGCCCGACTCGTCGATCTCGCCACGGTCGTAGCGGGCGCGCCGTTCCGGGTCGGAGAGCAGGGCGTAGGCGGCGCTGATGTCCTTGAAGCGCTGCTCGGCCTCCGCCTTGCCGGGGTTGAGGTCGGGATGGTGCTTCTTCGCCAGCTTGCGGTAGGCCTTGCGGATCTCCTCCTCGCCGGCGCTGGGGGACAGGCCCAGGATCTCGTAGGGGGTGCTCATGGCGTCCTGCTCATGGCGATGACCGATTGCGATGACCGTTTGCGATGACCGTGGGGCCGGCGCGGCGGCCCCGGGTCGCCACCGCCTGCACGCCACGACCTGCACGTGTTCACGGCAAGGCCCGGAATCAAGATACCCAGGCGCGCCGTTCCCCTGCCCGCGGGAGGGATGACGGGAGGGGATGGCGACCCAACATGCTGGGGGATGACCGAGAGCCGGAGGAGGCGGATTCCGTTCATGGCCCATCTGCGCACCGACCGGGCGGTCGCCGACCTGCGGCGGCGCCACAAGGCCACCAACCTTTTCCAGTCGCTGGCCCTGCTGTGCGGCATGGCCGCCCTGCTGGCGCTGTCCGGCTGGATCCTGGCCGGGGCGGAGGGCGTGCTGTGGGCGCTGGTCGGCGGTGGTGCCAGCCTGGCCTTCAGCCCGCGCGTGTCGCCCCGCATGGTGCTCGGCATGTTCGGGGCGCGGCGCCTGGCTTATGCCGACGCCCCGCGCCTGTTCGAGGTGGTGGGCGCCATCTCCCGCCGGGCCGGCCTGCCGGCCCCGCCGGAGCTGTGGTACGTCGCCAGCCCCGTCCTCAACGCCTTCGCCGTCGGCAGCCGGCGCCAGGCGGCGGTGGCGCTGACCGACGGGCTGATCCGCGCCCTCACGCTGCGCGAGCTGGCCGGCGTGCTGGCCCATGAGATCAGCCACATCCGCAACAACGACCTGCTGGTGATGGGGCTGGCCGACACCCTGGCCAGCCTGACCCGCCTCATGGCGCTGTTCGGCATGGCCCTGCTCCTGCTCAACCTGCCGCTTTTGCTGATGAGCCAGGAGGGCGTGCCCTGGGCGCTGGTGCTGCTGCTAATGGCCGCACCCTGGGGCGGGGCGCTGATGCAGCTGGCCCTGTCGCGCACGCGGGAGTTCGACGCCGACCTCGACGCCGCCCACCTGACCGGCGATCCCGAGGGGGTGGCCTCCGCGCTGGCCCGCATCGAGAGCCTCCAGCACGGCCCCTGGGAGGGCATCCGCTTTCCCGGCCGGCGCCGCGCGCAGAGCGTGCCGTCGCTTCTGCGCACCCACCCGCCCACGCAGGAGCGGGTGCGCCGCCTGATGGAGCTGCGGCCCCCGCCGCCGGTCCTGCCGGAACTTGATTCGCTGCCGCTCCACCTGCTGTTCCCGCGGGCGGTGCGCCGCCCGCGCGCCCGGCTGGGCGGCTACTGGTACTGATGGTCACGGCCCCGGCGGGCCGCCACGCCTGGACTCGCGCTCCCGGCCCCGGTAGAAGCGGAGGCTGGCTTTGGCTAAGGAGCGGGTCTCTCCATGACCTTTCAAGGGCGTTTGATCCTGCTGATCACCGGGCTGGTGACTCTGGCGGTGGTGGCGATCACCGCGGCGCTGGCCTGGACCTCGCACAGCGCGCTGGTATCCCGTCTGGAGGCGGACGGCCGCATGGCCGCGGGCCTGCTCGCGCGCTCGGCCGTGCAGGCCCGCGAGGTGCCGCGCGAGGTCGAGGATCTGCTGGGCGCGCGCCTGATCTCCGAGGCGACCCTCACCGCGCATCTGGTGGCGCTGATGGAAGGGGCGAAGGCGCCGGTCAGGACGATCACCGACCGGCTGAAGGCCATCGCCGAGGGCGGCGGACCCGACGAGATCTGGGTCACCGACGGCCGTGGCCGTGCCTACCTGCACAACCTGCCGGGTCCCGACCCCGTTTTCAGCCAGGATCCCAAGGCGCAGCCCAAGCAGGCGCCCTTCTGGGGCCTGCTGAGCCGGGCGCCGGAGACGGTGGTGATCGACGCCATCCCGGACGGCGGCAAGCTGATGAAGTTCGCGGGCGTCGCCGGCGTCGACCGGCCGCGCATCGTCCAGGTCGGGGCCGACGTCCGCAAGCTCGGCGAGATCGCCCGCAAGGCCGGCGTCGACGGGCTTATCGACGCGCTGCTGGCCACCCATGCCGTTGAGGCGGCGTGGCTGCTCGACCGCGACGGCCGCCCCCTGGCCCGCGGCGGCCGGCCGGGCGAAGCGGGGGGCGGGCCGCTGTCGGAGGACGCGCTGGAGGCGGCGAAGGCCACCGCCGTCACCGGCGAGGCCCGCCTCCTGACCGAGAAGACGGGCGGCGGGCGCTTCCTGGTCGCCTTCGCGCCGGTGCCGGCGGCGGCCGGGCAGGGCGCCGG
>JAEZHQ010000223.1 GCA_023416455.1 Pseudomonadota bacterium
GGTCCCCTCCGGCCGGCGCCGGGCGCGCAGCGCGCCCAGGGCCAGCAGGCCGAAGACGGGGATGGCGAGGTAGGTGTTGGGGAAGTCGCGGTAGCGGCCGTCGATCACGATCAGGAACGACCACAGCAGCGCCGCGCCGGTCAGGGCCAGCGCCGTGTTGCGGCCGAGCGTCTCGACGCGCGACAGCGCCGGGCGCTCGCGCAGGGCGGCCAGCGGCTCCAGGGCCAGCCCGCCGGTGGCCAGCGTGCGCCGCGCCGCCAGCAGCACGGCCACCGACAGGGCGGCGGTCAGCGCCAGCATCGCCGCGGCGAGCGCGGTGTCGTGCCAGTAGTGCTTGCCGTGCAGCGCCGCGTGGGCGGCCCCCACGAACAGGGTGGACAGGCCCTGGGCGAGCGCCGCCAGCGCCGCGAAGCCGCCCGCCGTCAGCGCCGGGCCGGGCCGGGCGAGCGCCGCCAGCAGGCCCAGAGCCAGCGCCCCGGACAGCCCGAACAGCAGCGGCCAGCCGGGGGTTTCCACCACCGGCCCGGCGAGCGAGAACTTGGCCTCCCGGTCCGCCGAATAGAGCCCCCAGTGGCCGCCGACGGTGCCCTCCAGCTTGGCTTTCCAGCCCTGGTCGAATGCCTCGATGACGTTGTAGTCGAACCCCTCCTGCCCGGCGAGGTGGACGAAGGCGTTGACGAAGCGGGCCTTGTTCACCAGCCCGGGGACGGCGGCGCCGCGCGAGCGGCCCTGGGTCGGCCAGCCCGTCTCGCCGACCAGGATCGGCTTGCCGGGGAAGCGCTGGGCGATGGCCCGGTAGGAGGCGCGGATGCGTTCGGTCGCCCCCTCGACGCTGGCCGGCACGTCCTCCCAGTAGGGCAGCAGGTGGATGGTCAGATAGTCCACATGGTCGGCGATCTGCGGGTACTTCAGCCACCACTCCCACACGTCGGCGTAGGAGACCGGCTGCCGGACGGCGGCGCGGACGCGGTCGATGTAGCCGGCGACCTGCTCCGGCGTCAGCTCGCGGCGCAGCAGCACCTCGTTGCCGACGATCACCCGGGTGATCACGTCCGGGTGGCGGTTGGCCAGCTCGATGAGCGAGGCGATCTCCTGCTCGTTCTTGTCCAGCTTGGCCGACAGCCAGGCGCCCATGGTGACCTGGATGCCGTGCCGGCGCGCCAGCTCCGGCACCACCTCCAGCCCCTCCAGCGCGGTGTAGGTGCGCACCCCGGCCACCTGGGGGGCCAGGGCCGCCAGATCCTCCTCGATCTGCCGCGCCGAGGGGAAGGTCCGGGTCAGCGGGCTCTGGCCGTCGCGGAAGGGCGCGAAGGACACGCTCTTCAGCTTGCCGCCGGGTGGCGGGTCGAGCGGGACCGGCCGGTTGGGCAGCGCCCAGACGGCGAGGTTGGCGAGGCCGGCGAGCAGGAGCACGGCAAGGATGGAGAGGATGCGCATGGGCGGGATGTCTACACCAAACGGGGGCAGGGACAAACGGTCCGAAGGAAAGCGGGCGCGCCTCCGGCCGGAGGCGCGCCCGTCAAGGTCTGGTCAAGGATTGATGACGTGCCGTCGTCACCGCCCATGAACGTGCCCGTGTCCGGCTTTATTCCGGCACCCCGGCGAAATCCCTCAGCGCTCCACGAAGGCCTTCTCGATCACGTACTGGCCGGGTTCGCCGTTGTGGCCCATGGTGAAGCCCTGCTCGTCCATGATCGCGCTGGTGTCGGCCAGCATGGCCGGGCTGCCGCAGATCATGACGCGGTCGTGGGCGCGGTCGAAGGGCTCCAGCCCGAGGTCGGCGAACAGCTTGCCGCTGCGGATCAGGTCGGTGATGCGGCCCTCGTTGCGGAACGGCTCGCGCGTCACGGTCGGGTGGTAGATCAGCTTGTTCTTCACATCCTCGCCGAAGAACTCGTTCTCCGGCAGGGCGTTGGTGATGACGTCGGCGTAGGCCAGCTCGCCCGCCGTCCGGGTGGTGTGGGTCAGCACCACCTTGTCGAAGCGGGCGTAGGTCTCCGGATCCTTGATGATGCTGAGGAAGGGGGCGAGGCCGGTGCCGGTGCTCAGCAGATACAGGTGGCGGCCGGGCAGCAGGTTGGCGGTGACCAGCGTGCCCGTGGCCTTGCGGTTGACGAGCAGCGTGTCGCCTTCCTTCAGGTGCTGGAGGCGCGAGGTCAGCGGGCCGTCCTGGACCTTGATGGAGAAGAACTCCAGCGTGTCCTCGTAGTTGGCGCTGACCAGGCTGTAGGCGCGCAGCAGCGGGCGTCCGTTCACCTCCAGCCCGATCATGGTGAACTGGCCCGGCTCGAAGCGGAAGGAGGGATCGCGCGTGGTGGTGAAGCTGAACAGGGTGTCGGTCCAGTGGTGAACGCGCAGGACGCGTTCCTGAATCAGGTTGCTCATGAGATCCGCAGGTCCGTTTCGTCGCCGGTGTCAAAAGCCAAGCCGCGCCGCATTGCAGCAGGCTTCAATAACAAGAACGGGGCGAAGAGGCCATCAATTTATACCTATATGAATGGTGTGGCTATTCGCAAATCACAATCCGGATATGCGAAAATGGCGCCGCCCGTCACCGCCCGTCGCCCGTCGGCGGCGCGAACAGGTAGGGGGACAGGCCCCGCAGGTTCTCGTCCACGATCAGCCGGTGGTTCAGCGGCGGGAAGGCCCGCTGCGAACAGTCCAGCCGCGGGCACAGCCGGCAGTTCACGCCGATGGGTGTCGCCGCGTCGGTGGTCTCCAGGTCGAACCCGTCAGCGTAGGTGATCTGCGATGCGTGCTGGACGTCGCAGCCGAGCGCGATGGCGAACTGCTGCGGCGGGCTGCGGAAGCCGCCGCCGGCCTTCACCACCGTGCGGGCGATGGAGAAGTAGGTGGTGCCGTCGGGCATGCGGGCGATCTGGCTGTGGATCTTGCCCGGCGTGCGGAAGGCTTCGTAGACGATCCAGCGCGGGCAGCCCCCGCCGAAGCGGGCAAGGTGGAAGCCCGCCCCGGAGAAGCGCTTGGACACGTTGCCGGCGCTGTCCACCCGCATCAGGAAGAAGGGAACCCCCTTGGCGCCCGGGCGGTGCAGCGTGGTCAGCCGCTGGCACACCTGCTCGAAGGAGGCATCGAAGCGGCGGCGAAGAATTTCGATATCGTAACGGACCTGCTTGGCGGCTTCCAGGAAGCGGTCGTAGGGCATCAGAACCGCCGCCGCGAAATAGTTCGCAAGCCCGATCCGGGCGAGCCGCCGCGTCTCGTCCCCGGAGAGCTGGGCGCCCTCCACGATGCCGTTCAGCAGGTCGCGGTGGCGCAGCAGGGCGATCTGGCAGGCAAGCTGGAAGTTGCGCCCCGAGGGCGCCAGCATCTCCGACAGCAGCACGCGCCGCCCGTGCCGGTCGAAGCGCCGCACCGCGTAACCCATGACGTCGGAGGGCAGGAGCCGCACCCGGACGCTGTGGCTGTTCTGGAGGCAGTCGACCAGCCCGCGGTAGAGGTCGCCCTTCTCAAGCCTCTCCTCGCTCCACAGCGCCTCGGCCGCCGCCTCCAGCTCGGCGAAATGGTTGGCGTTGGCCTGGAAGAGATCGCGCACCTCTTCTTGCGGAAACGAAACGTTCTGGACGAGGTGCAGCTTGTCGCGGTCGGCGACCCGTTCGGCAAGGGTCTGCAAGTCCTCGCGGGTGGTGCGGAAGGCGCGGTAGAGCGCCACCACCGCCTGGCCCAGCGTCGGGGCGACGGCGGCCAGCTCCCGGAAATCCTGGTTCTTGATGTCCGAGCCGTCGAACAGCGGGTCGGCGAACACCTCGCGCAGGCCGGCCACCAGCCGGCTCTCCTCGTCCTCGGCGAAGGCCTGGAGATCGACCCCGAAGCTCTGCCCCAGCTTGAGCAGCAGCGGCACCGTCACCGGGCGCTGGTTGTGCTCGATCAGGTTCAGGTAGCTGGGGGAGATGCCGAGCTGTTCGGCCATCTGCGCCTGGGTCAGCCCGCGGTCCCGGCGCAGGCGCCGGACCTTGGGACCCAGCATCGCCTTCTTGTCCATGGATCCGGTTGCCCGCCTTTACAGGATTTACTGATTTACATGGGATTCCGGACAGCAGTTTACAAACCGACCCTTTTACAAACAAGGGCTTATTGCAACGCATCCAAAGCCGATCTAACTCTCGAGCCATGGACGCGCTGCACAGCGCCACCCCCGCCGGCCCGGTCGGGGGCGCCCCCCTCCGGGGCGGCAGCCGAGGACCGGCCGCGCGCGTTACGGACAGAAGGGAACCGATCATGTCGCTCGACGAGAAGACCAAGGCCGCCATCCATGCCGCGCGCTGGGAAGGCATCAAGCGCGACTACACCGACGCCGACGTGAAGCGTCTGAGCGGTTCGATCCGGATCGAGCACACGCTCGCCGAGCTGGGCGCGCGCCGCCTGTGGGAGCTGCTGAACAGCGAGCCCTACATCAACACCCTGGGCGCCCTGACCGGCAACCAGGCCATGCAGGCGGTCAAGGCCGGCCTGAAGGCCATCTACCTGTCGGGCTGGCAGGTCGCCGGCGACGCCAACCTGGCCGGCCAGATGTACCCGGACCAGAGCCTGTACCCGGCCAACTCGGTCCCCGCCGTGGTCGAGCGCATCAACAACGCCTTCAAGCGCGCCGACGAGATCCACCACGCCGAGGGCAAGAACGACACCTACTGGTTCGCCCCGATCATCGCCGACGCCGAGGCCGGCTTCGGCGGCCCGCTGAACGCCTTCGAGCTGATGAAGGCGATGATCAAGGCCGGCGCCTCGGGCGTCCATTTCGAGGACCAGCTGGCGTCCGAGAAGAAGTGCGGCCATCTCGGCGGCAAGGTGCTGATCCCGACCCAGCAGCACATCCGCACGCTGAACGCCGCCCGCCTCGGCGCCGACGTGATGGGCACCTCGACCCTGCTGCTGGCCCGCACCGACGCGGAGTCCGCGCAGCTCATCACTTCGGACATCGACGAGCGCGACCATCCCTTCATCGACTTCGACAGCGGCCGCACCTCGGAGGGCTTCTTCCGCCTGAAGAAGGGCACCGGCGTCGACCATTGCATCGCCCGCGGCCTGTCCTACGCGCCTTACGCCGACCTGCTGTGGTGGGAGACCTCCAAGCCGAACCTGGAGGAGGCCAAGCGCTTCGCCGAGGCCATCCGCAAGGAGTTCCCGAACAAGCTGCTCGCCTACAACTGCTCGCCCTCCTTCAACTGGAAGGCCAACCTGGACGAGGCCGACATCGCCAAGTACCAGCGCGAGCTGGGCGCCATGGGCTACAAGTTCCAGTTCGTGACGCTGGCCGGCTTCCATTCGCTGAACTACTCGGCCTTCATGCTGGCCAAGGGCTACGCGGAGCGCGGCATGGCCGCCTACTCGGAGCTTCAGCAGGCGGAGTTCGCGGCCGAGGCGCTCGGCTACACCGCGACCAAGCACCAGCGCGAGGTCGGCACCGGCTACTTCGACGCCGTGGCCACCGCGGTGTCCGGCGGCCAGTCCTCCACCACCGCCTACAAGGACTCCACCGAGGCCGACCAGTTCCATTGATCGGTCCCTGAACGGGTTTGGCAGGTTTTCCGGGTCCACCGAATCATGAGGTCGGAGTCCGGGAAGCCTGCTTGGCCACCCCGGCGCAAGGCCGGCCGATGCCGGCCTTGCGCCGGGGTGGCGGTTCCCGATCCGGTGTGCGAGCCGGATCTCTTCGAACGGCTGACGCTTATCGACTGGGCGGCCGGGGAGTTCCCCGGCCGCTTTTTTATGATCCGCCAGCCGCGACGTCACGGCATGGCTGATGTGCGCGCGGGCAGGGCCGGGACCGGGCTTTGAACGCGCAATGCTTGAACCCGGCCGTGAAACCGCCGTCGGGCCGTGCGCGGCGGGCGGCGGCGCGGACGGTTGCGCTGCGGAATAAGGCATTGACTTGGGGCCGCGTTGGGGCCACTTGTGTCCCATGCTCAAAACAAACCGATCCGGGGCTTGATCGCCCCAACACCGGCCCTCCTCCGCTGAGACCGGTGGCGAGTTCCGTCGCCGCGCAAGCCCTTGCGCGGCGTGACGCCGTTTAAGCGTCGTGCGGCGATTCGCGCTTCAAGGTTGAACGACGAAAGGACAAGACAGTATGGATCAACCCCTCGCAGGAAAGAGCATTGCCATTCTCGTGGCCAACGGCTTTGAGGAACTGGAGATGACCGAGCCGCAGCGGGCTCTCCTCAAGACCGGTGCCACTCTGCGTACGATCTCTCCCGAACAGGGTCTGGTGAACGGCTGGCACGGCAAGTCCTGGGGCCATTACTTCCCGGTGGACAAGCAGGTCGGCGAGGTTCTGGGTGCCGACTACGACATGCTGCTGCTGCCGGGTGGCGAGCGCAGCGTCGCCAAGCTCCAGCAGTCCGCCCACACCCGCCGCATCGTCGGCCATTTCCTCGACGCCGGCAAGCCGGTCGCCGCCATCGACCAGGGCATCCAGCTGCTCGCCATCCCGGGCAAGCTGAAGGGCCGCCAGCTGGCCGCCCCCGCCGCCATCCGCGCCGAGCTGGAGGCCGCCGGCGCCCAGACGAGCGACGAACCTCTGGTCGTCGACGCCGTGACGGTCACGGCGCTGGGCCAGGAGGAGCTGGCCGCCTTCGTCGAGCAGGTCGTGAAGGTCTTCTCCGAGGCCGCCGCCGTTCGCAAGGCCGCCTGAACCAGCACGCGCGCTTGAAGTGCCGGCCCCGCCGGCACGCGAGGCACAGGTGCCGGCCCTGCCGGCACGCGAGGCAGGTTCCAGGGAAGCCCGACTTTCCTGCGGGTGGACGGCCGCTGCACTCCGGTGCGCGGCCGTTTTTCGTGCACGCCCCCCTTGTCCCCCATCGCCTCGTTCCGGCGCCTCCGGCGCCATCCGCATCACCAGGTCTCGCAGTCCGCGGCCACGCCGACCCGCGACGCCGGGAAGGTGAGGGCGACGGTGGTCCCGACCCCCAGCTCGCTCTCGATCCGGAGGTCGCCGCCGTGGAGCGCGATCAGCGCGCGGGTCAGCGGCAGCCCGAGGCCGGAGCCTTGCTGCGACGCCACCGCGCGGCCGTGCACCTGGCCGAAGGCGTCGAGCGCCCGCGGGATCTGCTCCGGGCTCATCCCGATGCCGTCGTCGGCGACGCTCAGCCGGATCGCGCCGTCCTCCCGCCGTTCGGCCCGCACCAGCACCCGGCCGCCGGGCGGGGAGGCGGAGCGGCGGGCGAACTTTATGGCGTTGCCGATCAGGTTGGTCAGCATCTGCCGGATCAGCGAGGCGTCGCCCAGCACCGCCGGCAGGTCGTCATCGATCTCCATCACCAGCGCGACCGCGGCCTCCTCGGCGCGCGGCTGCATCATGCCGAAGGTGAGATCGACCAGCAGGGCGAGGTTGCAGGCTTCCTCGTTGAGGTCCATCCGCCCGGCCTCGATCTTGGCGAGGTCGAGCAGGTTGTTGATGAGGTCCAGCATATACACGCCGGCCGCGGCGATCTGCTGCGCGTAGTCCAGATAGCGCGGGCTGCGCGGCCCCATCAGCTCGTCGCGGATGATCTGGGCGAAGCCCATGACGGCGGTCAGCGGCGTGCGCAGCTCGTGGCTGAGATGATGGACGTAATCGGACTTGCGGCGGTTGGCCTGTTCGGCCTCGTCGCGGGCGGCGCGCAGCTCGGCCTCGCGCTCCTTCATGTTGGTGATGTCGGCGCGGATGCCGACGGTGCCGCCCTCGTGGGTGCGCCATTCCTCGATGCGGAGCCACCGCCCGGTCCGCAGCTGCACCTCCAGGGGGGGACCGGCCGTCCGGTGCTGGACGACCCGCCGCGCCACCCAATCGTCCAGCTCGTGTGCCGGCATGCTGTAGAGCCCCCGCCGGGCGCCCTCGCGCAGCACCGACTCGAAGGAGGTGCCGGGGGTGACCAGGTCGGTCGCGGTGGAGAACAGCTCGCGGTACTTGGAGTTGCACAGCACCAGCCGGTCCTGGGCGTCGTAGAGGACGAACCCTTCGGTCATGCATTCGATGGCGTCCACCAGCAGGTCGTGGGCGCGCCGCGCCTCGCGCGCGGCGTGCACCCGCTCGGTGACGTTGCGGATGCTGCACAGCGCCCGTTCGCCATCCATCAGCGCGACCAGCCGGGTCTCGAAGAATTTCTCGCCGCCCGGCGCGCCTGGCGGGGCGGGTAGGGTGAAGTCGACGCCGGTGACCGTCCTCTCCGCGTCCAGCCGCTCCAGCGCCGAGGCGATCGGGGCGGCCGCCGCCTCGGGCAGCACGTCCTGGATCCGGCGGTTCAGGAAACGCCCGGCGGGAACGTTGAGGTCGGCCGGGTTGGCCGCCGCGAAATCGAGGATGGTGCCGTCGCGCCCCAGTTCGAAGCGGATGTCGGGGTAGGCGTAGGACAGCGCCACCATCTGCTCGGTCAGGCGCATCACCTCCTGGCGGGCGCCGCTGTCGGCCGGGGCCTCGACCAGGACCAGGGCGCCGCCGCAAGGCGCCGGCGACAGCCACGCCTCCACCTCGACCACCGGGCCGCCGTCGCGCGGCCCGCTCCGGTGCAGGATCAGCCGCGACTCGGTGCGGTGGCCGGCCGCCGCGGCCGCGAACGCGCGCTGCGCCTGGGCTGTCGGCTCCATGCGGATCGTTGCGGCGGCGGCCGTGGCCGGCAGCGCCAGCAGCGTCCGCGCGGACCGGTTGAGCCAGATTGTTTCGCCATTGGAACGAGCCAGCCATAAAGGCGTGGCCATGCCATCCAGGAACTCCAGCCCGGCCAAGTCCGCCCCATCGAGCGGAAGCCCCGTCATCGGTGGTGGTGCAAAGGGAGGGCCATGCCCTCAGCTTAGCAGACGGGCGGCGCGGCTGCACAAGAGATTGCACCCCCGGCGCGGGCTCAGGGCGCGGGATCCGGGAACCGGCCGTCGTCGGCGTCCCAATAGTGGCAGGCCACGCGGTGGCCGGGGCCGACCTCCTCCAGCGGGGGGACGGCGTGGGCGCAGAAGTCGCGCGCCCGCGGGCAGCGCAGGCGGAGCGTGCAGCCCGAGGGCGGGCGCAGGGCCGAGGGCGGGTCGCCGTGCAGAAGCGGCGGCCGGCCCCGGGCGGCGGCGATCAGGGCGCGGCTGTAGGG
>JAEZHQ010000257.1 GCA_023416455.1 Pseudomonadota bacterium
CGATGACCTTCTGGTGGCGGCGCTGGATCGAGCATTCGCGCTCGCCGAGGTAGAGCGCGGTGCCCTGCCCGTCGGCCAGCACCTGGATCTCGATGTGGCGCGGCTGCTGGATGTACTTCTCGACGAAGACACGGTCGTCGGCGAAGGAGGAGCGCGCCTCGTTCTGGGCCGAGCGGAAGCCCTCGCGGGCCTCCTCGTCGTTCCAGGCCACGCGCATTCCCTTGCCGCCGCCGCCGGCCGACGCCTTGATCATCACCGGGTAGCCGATGTCGCGGGCGATCGCCACCGCTTCCCCGTCGTCGGCAATGACGCCGAGATAGCCGGGAACGGTGCTGACTCCGGCGGCCTTGGCCAGCTTCTTGGACTCGATCTTGTCGCCCATGGCCTGGATGGCGTGGGCGTCGGGTCCGATGAAGGCGATGCCGGCCTTGGCCAGCGCCTCCTGGAACTCGCGCTTCTCCGACAGGAAGCCGTAGCCGGGATGGACGGCCTGGGCGCCGGTCTTGCGGCAGGCATCGACGATGCGGTCGATCTGCAAATAGCTCTGCGCCGACGGGGCGGCGCCGATGTGGACGGCCTCGTCGGCCATCTCCACGTGCAGGGCGTTCTTGTCGGCGTCGGAATAGACCGCCACCGTCTTGATGCCCATGCGGCGCGCCGTGCGGATGACGCGGCAGGCGATCTCGCCGCGGTTCGCGATCAGGATCTTGGAGAACAGGGTCATGGGCCGGCGCGCCTCACAGCGGGATGTTGTCGTGCTTGCGCCAGGGATTCTGGAGCTGCTTGTTCTTGAGCATGGACAGCGCCTTGACGACGCGGCGCCGGGTGCCGTGCGGCATGATCACGTCGTCGATGTAGCCGCGCGACGCCGCCACGAAGGGGTTGGCGAACTTCTGCCGGTACTCCTCCGTGCGCGCCTCGATCTTGGCGGCGTCGCCGATGTCGGAGCGGAAGATGATCTCCACCGCGCCCTTCGGCCCCATCACCGCGATCTCCGCCGACGGCCATGCGTAGTTGACGTCGCCGCGCAGGTGCTTGGAGGCCATCACGTCGTAGGCGCCGCCGTAGGCCTTGCGGGTGATCACCGTGACCTTGGGAACGGTGGCCTCGGCGTAGGCGAACAGCAGCTTGGCGCCGTGCTTGATGATGCCGCCGTATTCCTGCGCGGTGCCCGGCATGAAGCCGGGAACGTCGACGAAGGTCAGGATCGGGATCTCGAAGGCGTCGCAGAAGCGCACGAAGCGGGCGGCCTTCTTGGCGCTGTCGATGTCCAGGCAGCCGGCCAGCACCATCGGCTGGTTGGCGACGATGCCGACCGTGGAGCCGTTCATGCGGGCGAAGCCGATGATGATGTTCTTGGCGTATTCGGGCTGAAGCTCGAAGAAGTCGCCCTCGTCCACGACCTTCAGGATCAGCTCCTTCATGTCGTAGGGCTTGTTGGGGTTCTCCGGGACCAGCGTGTCGAGCGAGAAGTCCTCGCGGTCGAGCGGGTCGGCGGTCGGGCGCACCGGCGCCTTCTCGCGGTTGGAGGCCGGCAGGAAGTCGATGAAGCGGCGCAGCTGCAACAGCGCCTCGACGTCGTTCTCGAAGGCCAGGTCGGCGACCCCGGACCGGGTGGAGTGGGTGACGGCACCGCCCAGCTCCTCGGCGGTGACGACCTCGTGGGTGACGGTCTTCACCACGTCCGGGCCGGTCACGAACATGTAGGAGCTGTCCTTCACCATGAAGATGAAGTCGGTCATCGCCGGCGAATAGACGGCACCGCCGGCGCACGGCCCCATGATCAGGGAGATCTGCGGGATGACGCCGGAGGCATCGACGTTGCGCTGGAAGACCTCGGCGTAGCCGCCGAGCGAGGCCACGCCCTCCTGGATGCGCGCACCCCCGGAATCGTTCAGCCCGATCACCGGGGCCCCGACCTTGAGGGCCTGCTCCATGATCTTGCAGATCTTCTCGGCGTGCGTCTCCGACAGCGAGCCGCCGAAGACGGTGAAATCCTGGCTGAACACGAAGACCAGGCGGCCGTTCACCGTGCCGTGGCCGGTGACCACCCCGTCGCCGGGGATCTTCTGATCCTCCATGCCGAAGTCGTTGCAGCGGTGCTGGACGAACATGTCGAATTCCTCGAACGAACCCTCGTCGAGAAACAGGTCGATGCGTTCGCGCGCGCTCAGCTTGCCCTTGGCATGCTGGGACGCGATGCGCTTTTCACCGCCGCCCAGGCGTGCCGCGGCGCGCATGGAGTCCAACTTGGCCAGAATTTCTTGCATCAGGCGATTCCCACTAAGACGAGCAGCGGAAGGCGGCTGCCGTGGCGACACGATCCTTCACCGGAACGGGCTGGATTATTCACAGGATTCGCAACAGGGCAATCGGCGGGGCGGGAAAAACGTGCGAACTTGCGAATATCTTTGCGTACAGGCTACATGGTTTGCCATGTTTGCGAACGCGCGCCGCCGGCCGGCGCGCCGCCGACCGCGGAGATCCCGGCCCATGCAGAAAAAGCTCTTCCTCGGCTACAAGCTGCGCCGCCTGCGCGAGCAGCGCGGGCTGACCCAGGCGGCGCTGGCCAAGGCGCTGGATCTGTCGCCCAGCTACCTGAACCAGCTGGAGAACAACCAGCGCCCGCTGACCCTGCCGGTCCTCCTCCGGATCTCCGGCGTGTTCGAGATCGAGCTGGCCAATTTCCTGGAGGACGAGGAAAGCCGCCTCGTCGCCGACCTGCGCGAGGCTCTGGCCGACCCGCTGTTCGCCGGCGCCCCGCCCGGCAACGCCGAGCTGCGCAGCGCGGTCGGCTCCAGCCCCGAGCTGGCCCGCCGGGTGCTCAGCCTCCACCAGGCCTACCAGAAGCTGCACGAGCGGGTGCAGTCGCTGGCCGACAGCCTGTCCAACCGGGAGCAGGACGACCGCTTCGCCGGACCGCAGTTCCCCTACGAGGAGGTGCGCGACTACTTCCACTACTGCAACAACTACGTCGGCCCGCTGGACGAGGCGGCGGAGCGGCTGTGGGAGACCGAAAGGATCCATTCCGGCGCCCTGCTCAACGAGCTGGCGGCGCTGCTCAAGCGCCGCTTCGACGTGCGGGTGAAGATCGTCGCCGACGACGCCGGGACGGCCATGCGCAGCTACGACGAGACCACCGGCACGCTGCGCCTGTCGGCCCTGCTCAACGGGCCGAGCCGGGCCTTCCACATGGCCCATCAGATCGCCCTGCTGGGCTTCGCCGACACTATCGAGGATCTGGTCACCCAGGCCAGGTTCTCCAGCGAGGACGCCACCTCCATCTGCCGGGTCGGGCTTGCGAACTACTTCGCCGGCGCGCTGGTCATGCCCTACCGCGCCTTCGCCGCCCAGGCGCGGGCGCTGCGCCACGACGTCGAGCAGTTGCAAAGCCGCTTCGGGGCCAGCTTCGAGCAGGTCTGCCACCGGCTGTCCACCCTGCAACGGCCCGGCGCGCGCGGCCTGCCCTTCTATTTCGTGCGGGTGGACATGGCCGGGAACATCACCAAGCGCCATTCCGCCACGCGCTTCCATTTCGCGCGTTTCGGCGGCGCCTGCCCGCTGTGGAACGTTCACGAGGCCTTCGCCCAGCCCGGCAAGATCCTGGTGCAGTTCGCCCAGATGCCCGACCGCACCACCTACATCGGCATCGCCCGCACGGTGACCAAGCGCGGCGGCGCCTATCTGAAGCCGTCGCGCCAGTTTGCCGTCGGGCTGGGCTGCGAGGCGATCCACGCCGACCAGATCGTCTACGCCGCCGGCATCGACACGGCCAACGTGCAGGCCGCCGTGCCGATCGGCGTGAACTGCCGGATCTGCGAGCGCACCGACTGCCAGCAGCGCGCCTTCCCGCCCATCGGCAGCCAGCTGAGCGTGGACGAGCACCACCGCAGCTTCGTGCCCTACCTGTTCACGCAGGCCGGGCGGACCGGAGAAAGCGCGTGACGCCCCCGCTGGCCCTGCGCTACGCTGGCCCACGGCCTTCCGGCAGGCCGACGGTCCGCGTGAAGGGCTCAGCCCGGCCGTTACCCAGCGCCATAACCTGACTTCCTGCCCGACGACGCGGACCCCCGGGCGGTTTGGGAAGGACGGTTCTCATGCAGGACGACACCGGCCGCGCCGCGGCCGAAACCGCTTCGCTGCCACCGAACGCCAGCCTGGAGCATTTGAGGAAACAGGCCAAGCGGCGCCTCCGGGAGATGCGCGCGACCGATCCCGACGCGACCTTGGCGACGGCGCAACGCGCCCTGGCGCGGGATTACGGCTTCCCGAGCTGGCGCCGGCTGAAGGCCCACCTCGACTCCGTCCGCGGCTCCGACGACCTGCCGTCCCCCTGGGCCGAGCGGGTATCGGCCGAGGTCGCGGCCGCTCTGCGGCGCGGCGACCGCGATGCGGCGGAGCGGTCGGTCCGCCAGGCGCTGGAGCGTCATCCGGACGATGAGGAGCTGCTGGCCTATGCCGCCGACCTTGCGTTCGAACTCCGCGGCGACGCCGCCGCGGCCAGGGTGGTCTACGACCGCCTGCTGGTACGGCCGAACGCCGGCATCCTGACCCATTACGCGGCCTTCCTCGCCTCGGCCGGCGACGCCGACGCGGACGCCCTGGAGGACCTCCACCGGCGCGCCATCGCCATGGACGGCAGCAGCCCCGAGCAACTGGGCTTCGCACTCAACAACTACGCCGGGTTCCTGGAGCGCCGCCGCAAGGACCCCGGCGGGGCGGAGCGGCTGCTCCGCCGGGCGGCGGCGCTCGACCACCCTCATCCGCGGGTCAAGGCGGGCCATCTCGGAATGTGCGGCGCCTTCCTGTGGCGGCACGGCCGGGCCGGAGAGGCCGAGGATTTCTACCGCCGCGCCCGCGCCCTCTCCCGCAAGGAGGGGCTCACGGCGCTGGAGTTCGCCGGCCTGCTGACCGCGACCGGCCGGACCGGCGAAGGGCTGGATCTGGTCCGGGAAGCCCTGGCTTCGCCGAGCCTCGCCGCCTTGTACGATCCGACGGTCCCCGCGATGGTCGGCTGCTTCCTCGTCTACGCCCACGGCGCGCCGCCGCGGCGGGCCGGGGCGCTGCGCCACCTCAAGGCGGCCCTGTCAGGACGGGACAAGGATTGCCGCGGCCCGATGGACCTGCACCCGAACGCCAAAGCGGCGGCGGCGGCCGGGCACCCCGCCCCTGGCCTGCTCCGCGCCCTGGCCGATCTGCTGTCGGACGGTGCGGCGGCCAACCCGGCGGGCGCGGCGGCCGCCCTCGCCCGCCATCCCGCCTGGACATCCGGGGCGTGATGCGGTTTCGAATGGATGGCGAGCCACGATGGACGCCAAAGGCAAGCTCGCCATCCATCGGGCAAGAAAGCTCGTTCATCTCCACCAAATAGGAGAGCCAAGGACCACACTGCATTGCTCCCGCACGGCAATACTGTAAGTACTACCCGTAAGCTCCCCAAAAGCGCTGAACGAAAATTCCCCAGCCCAGCCTGACATTCGCCAATTCAGCGTGATTGCCCAGCGCCCGGGGCGCGCCCCGGGCGCTGGGCGGCCCCCCGATGCCCCATGATGCGGTCAGGCGTCATGGGAGGTGTCGGTGGTTACCCTTGGAGAGCTCGTCATGATTCTCGACCTTGCCCGGCAGGGGCTGAGCGTCTCTGCCATCGCGCGCCGCACCGGCCATGATCGCAAAACCATCCGCAAGTACATCGAGCGCGGCCTGGAGCCGCCCGTCTACAAGCCTCGCGAACCCGGGCCGTCGCTGATCCGGCCGTTCGACCCCTACCTGCGCGAGCGCGTCGAACGCTTCCCCGAGCTGACCGGCCGCCGTCTGTGGCGCGAACTGTGCGACCGCGGCTTCACCGGCGCCTATTCCACCGTGACGGAGTTCCTGCGCACCGTTCGCCCGGCCCGGCCGACGGTCTTTGAGCGCCGCTTCGAGACACCGCCCGGAAAGCAGGCTCAGGTCGACTTCGCCTTCTTCAAGACCACCTTCACCGACGAGCCCGAGGCGGAGCGGATCGTCTGGCTGTTCTCCATGGTGCTCGGCCACAGCCGCATGATGTGGGCTCGCTTCGTCGCCCGCCAGGACCTGCCGACCGTGCTGCGCTGTCACATCGCCGCCTTCGAAGCGTTCGGCGGCGCGCCCGAGCAGATCCTCTACGATCGCATGAAGACCGCCGTGCTCGGCGAGGCCGAGGACCCGGACCAGCCGGGCAAGGGCATCGCCTACAATCCCAAGCTCCTCGACCTGGCCGCCCACTACGGCTTCCTGCCCAAGGCCTGCAGGCCCTACCGCGCCAAGACCAAGGGCAAGGTCGAGCGGCCCTTCCGCTACGTGCGCGAAGACTTCTTCCTGGCCCGCAGCTTCCGCACCCTCGACGACCTGAACGCCCAGTTCACCCAGTGGCTGGATCAGGTCGCCAACGTCCGCCGGCACGCCACCACCCAGCGCGTCGTCGTCGAGCATTTCGCCGAGGAGAAGGCGCACCTCAAGCCCTTGCCGGCCGGCCCGTTCAACAGCGTGCTCGCCCTGGAGCGCCGGGTCACCCGCGAAGGCATGGTCTCGGTCGGCGGCAATCTCTACTCCGTGCCCGACTGCACCCGCCGGCGCACCGTGGAGGTGCAGCTCACCGCCGACACGGTGACCATCCTGGAGGACGGCGCCCCCATCGCCACCCACCCGGCGCTGGACGGGCGCGGCCAGCGGCTCATCGCTTCCGGTCACCGCACCCAGCCCCCGCCGGCCAACAGCCAGACCCCCAGGGACAGCGCCGCCCCCGCACCCCAGCCGCCGGGCGACAGCGTCACGCCGCGCTCGCTGGCCATCTACGATGCCATCGGCCGCCGCCTCGCCAGCCAGCCGGAGAGCATCCGATGAGCGCCGCGGCCCTGACCGGCGGCCCGGCCACCCTCGACCGCATCCGCGACCATCTGGTCGGGTTGAAGATGCCGCGTGCCCTGGAGGCGCTGGAGCACATCCTGCGCCGCCTGGAGCGCGGCGAGGTTTCCGTCCTGGAGGCGATCGACGCCCTGCTCGGCGAGGAGTTGACCCTGCGCGAAGGGCGCCGCGTCAAGGCGGCCCTGAAGATGGGCCGGCTGCTCACCATCAAGACGTTGGCCGGCTTCGACTTCTCCTTCCAACCCTCGCTCGACCGCGACCGCATCCTAACCCTGGCGCAGCTCGACTTCGTCGACCGGCATGAGGTGGTCCATTTTCTTGGCCAACCGGGCTGCGGCAAGACTCATCTGGCCCTGGCCTTGGGAGTCGAGGCGGTCAAGGCCGGCCGCTCGGTCTACTTCGCCACGCTGGCCGACATCGTCGGCTCGCTGGCCAAGGCCGAGCGGGAGGGAACCCTGCGTGAGCGACTGCGCTTCCTGTGCCGGCCGCAGCTGCTGATCGTTGACGAGATCGGCTACCTGCCCGTCATCCCCGGGGGCGGCAACCTGTTCTTCCAGCTCGTGAATGCCCGGTACGAGCGCGGCGCCATGATCCTGACCTCCAACCGCGGCTTCTCCGAATGGGGCGACGTCTTCGGCGGCACCGTCGTCGCCTCGGCCCTGCTGGATCGCCTGCTGCACCACGCTGTCGTCGTGCAGATCGAAGGCGCCAGCTACCGCCTGCGCCGCCACGCCGAACTGATCCCGGAAAACA
>JAEZHQ010000268.1 GCA_023416455.1 Pseudomonadota bacterium
TCCACCTGATCATGGCCACCCAGCGCCCCTCGGTGGACGTCATCACCGGCACCATCAAGGCCAACTTCCCGACCCGCATCTCCTTCCAGGTCACCTCCAAGATCGACAGCCGCACCATCCTGGGCGAGGCCGGCGCCGAGCAGCTGCTCGGCCAGGGCGACATGCTCTACATGGCCGGCGGCGGCCGCATCACCCGCGTCCACGGCCCCTTCGTCTCCGACTCGGAGGTCGAGGAGATCGTCCAGTACGTCAAGTCGCAGGGCGCCCCCAACTACGTCACCGCCATCACCGAGGAGGAGGAGGAGGCGGTCGCCGTGGAGGACGACGACGGCGGCCCCGGCGCCAGCGGCGACGACCTCTACATGCAGGCCGTCAATTTGGTGGTGCGCGAGGGCAAGGTGTCGGTCAGCTTCATCCAGCGCCAGCTCCAGATCGGCTACAACCGCGCCGCCCGCCTGGTCGAGCGCATGGAGGCCGAGCGCGTGGTCGGACCGGCCAACCACCAGGGCAAGCGCGAGGTCCTGCTCTCCCCGGCCGGCCTCTCGGCCAAGCGGGCGGGCGTGTGATGAAGGCGCATTTCGAGCGGCTGGCCCACTACAACCGGTGGGCCAACCGCCGGCTCTACGGGGCGGCGGCGGCCCTGCCGGACGACCGCTTCCGCGAGGAGCGCGGCGCCTTCTTCGGCTCGCTGTGCGGCACGCTGAACCATCTTCTGGTCGCCGACCGCGTGTGGCTCGACCGCATCGAGGGCAGGGCACCCGCGCCGGTGGCGCTGGACGCCATCCTGCATGAGCGGTTCGACGCGCTGCGCGAGGCCCGCGCGGCCGAGGACGAACGCCTGCTGCGCGTCGTCTCGGCCCTGGAGGAGGATCGTCTCGACCGACCCTTCGCCTACCGCAATCTCAAGGGCGAGGCGGTGGAGCTGCCCTTCGCGCCGGTTCTGGTCCACGTCTTCAACCACCAGACCCACCATCGGGGCCAGGCCCACACGCTGCTGAGCCAGTTCGGCCTCGCCGCCCCGCCGCTCGACTTCCTGTATTTCCTCCAGGACCGCTGACATGCCGGACGCCTTCGCCGCCATCACCGACACCGCCGCGCTGGAGGCCCTTTACGGCCGGCCGGCCGGCGCGTCCGTGGCCAAGGAGGTGGGCTTCCTCACCCCCGGCTACCGCGCCCTGATCGAGGCGTCGCCCTTCTGCGTGCTGGCGACCAGCGGGCCGGACGGGCTGGACGCCTCGCCGCGCGGCGACGGCCCGGGCTTCGTCCGGGTCGCCGACGAGCGCACGCTGCTGATCCCCGACCGCCGCGGCAACAACCGCATCGACAGCCTGCGCAACGTCGTCGCCGACCCGCGCGTGGCCCTTCTGTTCCTCGTTCCCGGCGTCGAGGAGACGCTGCGGGTCAACGGCCGCGCCCTGATCACCGCCGACCCCGCGCTGTGCGCCAGCTTCGCCGTGGACGGCAAGGAGCCCAAGACGGTGCTGGTGGTCACCATCGAGACCGTCTTCTTCCAGTGCGCCCGCGCCCTTCTGCGCAGCCGCCTGTGGGATCCCGCCGCCCGGGTCGAGCGCCGGGGCCTGCCCTCGGCCGGCACGCTGATCGCCGAGGCCAGCGCCGGCCGCGAGGGCGGCGCGGACTACGACCGGACGGCGGCCGACCGCGTGGCGAAGACGCTGTACTGACGTGACGGCGCCGGTGGGTTCCAGAAGGGCGAACGCCGCCCGCGATTACCCCAACAGCCTCGCCACCAAGAGCTGGCAACGCATTGACAATTGAGATCGGGAACGGATACCCTTGAATAGAGCGGATCGCGTTAAATCGGAGTCGATTTGAAGCGTGAATCCGCTCGCAAAACAAAAATCTAGAATGTCGTGGGTTTCAGAATAAACGCACGATACTCTAATTCAAGAAGCGACGGAATTATCCACCTTCATATTCTCAGTGTCATATTTTTTGCTAAAGAAGTCTATTTCTGGCAGGTCTGTATCAATTTTTTCACAAAACTGGACAAAGAGATCAAAGCATACGGCGAGAGTCTCTTGGTTCGCATGCCGTCTGGCTATTTGGTATGTCAATTCAACGAGCGATGCATTGGGAGGATTGACATAAAGAACACGTTCGCAAACAAAAGTGAGAGCAGCCAAATCCTGCAACAGGAAGCCGACAGGGGATTCAGCAGCCTCATCTATCAAGTAAACAATCTTATAACGACTAAGACGATACGCAATCATTCCCGCTATTTTGCTGATGGATATACCCTTTTTGTGCGGCCTCCTCCTTAGCGTAATTGCTACAATATCAACATCAGCTTCTCGGAAAGCGGCCGCCAATTCAATCTCGGAAAATCCGAACAGATGTGGGTCGATGTGAAGCTTCTTAGCGGTATCGGCGAGCACGCTCACATAGTAATCCAACAATGCGCTCTGGATATCCGCCTCAAACAACGAGCGAGCTATGCCATTGACTTCAATCATTTATTCGCTCACCAGAGCCTTCAAGGGATTATTTCTTGGGAGAAACGCCAAACGCCTTCAATGCGGCATCCACAAGGCCATCTCGATCTATAGTGCCTAATGGCTGCCTGCGCAGATGGTCATTGACGGCTGCCGCACTCCGCGCACCGTGATTCAATTCAAGCTCACTCTTTACCTTGGCGCGAGCGAGCATTCTTTCAATTGATGCTTCTCTGGCGGCTTGGCTAGCTTCTATCTCGCTCATCCTAGGCATTGGCGACTCTCGAAGTGGCATTGAAAAATATGCGGTCAAGGCGCATCCCAAGCCCGCAAAGCATTTTTCAGTTTAATGCGCCGACACGACTAAGGGATCAACCGCGCATCCTGCCTCCGCACCGGATTTTGTGGATATCTGTAAAAATTCTGTGCACAAATCTGTGGATAATCCCCATTCTCTCTACAATGCGCCCCACGGGCCGAGCCTGGCTCGCTTCAAATCATGCGCTGGACACCACAACCATGCGGGGCTGAGTGCCGACTCGACATGACTTTTTGGAGAGATGTCACTGACGATTCGGTGTGAGCGCGACATTCGCAGGAAAGTCTATCCATCCTGAGGTTTACAAAGCGAGCGCGGCCTTGAGTGCCTCCTCGCCAGCCCGCAGTGCCCTTGCCAGTGCTCCGCAGAAGGGATGCCGTCGGCGACCAGCCCTACCCCAGCGCCCCCAGGGTCCAGCGCGCGAACAGCGCCACCAGAAGCCCCTCGGCGGCGCCGAGCATCAGGCGCAGCAGGGCGCCGACCAGATCGGTGAAGCGGTCGCGCCGGGGGAACACCTCGGCCAGCATGCCGGCGACGGCACGGCGCAGGGTCAGGCTGAGCGCGCCGACGACCAGCGCCACCAGCGCCGTCCCCAGCACGTAGTAGAGCGCCCCCTTCCACCCGGCGAAGGCGCCCGGGTTCAGCAGGAAGAAATGGGTGCCCACGGCGATCCAGACGGCCGAGGGCCAGACGCCGACCAGGTCGGCCTGGCTCTCCGCCCGGGGCTGGCGACGCCAGGGCACGGGCCCCCGCCCCGTCAGCCCCCCGGCACGTGCCGGTAGGCCAGCACGCAAGCCGGGCGGCCGTCTTCACCGGCCAGGGGCAGCAGGAGTTCCACGAAGCGCACCCCCGGCAGCATGGGGTCGTCGCGCACCAGCAGGGAGCGCGGCTCCCCGGCCTCCAGGCAGGCCCGCAGGTCGGCGCTGAAGCGCTCCGCCGCCGGCCCCGGATGGCAGGCGCTCACCGGCTGCGGCACCGGGCGCCGGCCCAGGCGCCGCTGAAGGGCGCGCCCGCAGGCGCGGTAGACGAAATCCTCGCCGCCGCGCAGCGGCTCCATCAGGCACAGGCGCGGCACGCTCTCCCGGATCTGGGCGGTGTCGATGGCGCGGGCCGGCGGCAGGGCGCCCGGCTGCCGCAGCCGGCGCCAGTGGATGTAGAGAATG
>JAEZHQ010000401.1 GCA_023416455.1 Pseudomonadota bacterium
GGCCTGGCTGGACGGCCGGCCCGCCGCCGCGCCGCCGCCGCCCGCCGCCGCCCTGCCGGCGCCCGTGGACGACGCGGCGATGGTCTGCCCCTGCGAGGACGTGCGCCTGCGCGACATCCGGCAGGCGCTGGCCGACGGCTTCCGCGACATCGACCACGTCAAGCGCCGGACCGGGGCGGGGACCGGCCCCTGCCAGGGCAAGCTCTGCCATCCGGAGCTTCTGCGCTGCCTGGCGGAAGCGGGGGTGGAGGTCCGCCTGCCGACGGTCCGCCCGCTGGTCCGTCCGGTCACGCTGGGGTCCTTTCTGGGAGGGAGCGATGTCTGAGCGGGCCGACGCCGTCGTCATCGGCGGCGGGATCATGGGGCTGGCGCTGTCGGTGGAGCTGTGCCGCCGCGGCGCGCGGCGCATCGTGGTGCTGGAGCGGCGCTACCTCGGGTCCGGGGCGACCAGCCGCAACATCGGCCGGGTGCGCACCTCGCAGTTCGCGCCGGACATGGCGCGCCTCGCCGCCTCCGCCTTCGCCAAGCACCTGCGGCTTCCCGACGAGCTGGGGGTCAACACGCTGTTCTGGCGGCCCGGCTACGCGCTCGTCTTCTACGACCGCGCGGAGCTGGACCCCATCGACGAGGTGCGGCGCTCGCTGCGCGACCTGAAGATGGAGCCGGAATACCACGAGGGCCGGGACGTCTGGCGCCGCCTGCCGGTGCTGACCGGCGGCGAGGTGCCGCAAGCCTGCCTGATCCGCCCGGACGGCGTGGTGCACCACGACGCGCTGGTGTTCGGCTACCGCCGCGCCGCCCAGCGCCACGGGGTGGACATCCGCGAGGGGGTGACGGTCGAGGGCATCCTCACCGCCGGCGGTTCGGTCCGCGGCGTCGTCACCGCCGCCGGCGAGATCCGCACCGACCTCGTGGTGAACGCCGCCGGCGGCTGGTCGCGCGAGGTGTCGGCCATGGCCGGGGTGAGGGTCCCGAACACGCCGCTGAAGCGGGAGGCGATCGTCACCGAAAGCAGCCGCCCCTTCATGGACACCATGATCACCTTCTACCGGCCGGTGGAGGGCTGGTTCCACCAGACCCTGCGCGGCGAGATCGTCGCCGGCGTGGTGCACCCGCACCAGCCGGCCGGCCTCGACCACCGGGCGAGCCCGGCCGGCCTCGGCCGCATCGCCCACCACGTCCTGGCCAAGGCGCCGCGGCTGGCGGGCCTCCGGGTGGTGCGGCAATGGGCCGGGGTCTACGACGTCACCCCCGACCGCAAGGCGATGATCGGCCCGGCGACCGCGCTCGGCGGTTTCATCCAGGCCAACGGGGACAACGGCCGGGGCATCGCCTTCACCCCTTATTTCGCCGAGCTTCTGGCCGGCTGGATCGACACCGGCGAGCGGCCGGCGGCGCTTGAGCCCTTCGACCCCAGCCGCTATGACGGGCGCGAGGATACGCCCGTGCAGGGGGGCGACTACTACGCAGCTCAACGGGCCGTATCCGCCCCAACGACAGCAGCGGCAGCGAGCCAACCATGATCGGCGGAATCACCACCAAGACGGACTACGTCTACCAGCAGATCCGGCGGGAAATCCTGGATGGCGAGTTGACGCCGAACCAGCGGCTGCCGCTCAACGAGCTGGCGCGGCGCTACGCGGTCAGCGAGATGCCGGTGCGCGAGGCGCTGCGCATGCTCCAGCGCGACGGGCTGGTGCATCTGCACAGCCACCGCGGCGTGACGGTGACCCACCTGTCCTGGGAACGCGCCATGGAGTTCATCGAGGCGAGGACCCACCTGGAACTCCTCGCCGCGCGCCTGGCGCTGCCGCACCACACGCCGGAGTCCATCCAGGGCCTGCGCCAGCTCATCGCGCAGATGGAGCCGCTGGCCGAGCCGGGCGGCCCCAACACCCGCTATTCGCAGCTCAACCGCGACTTCCACGAGGCGCTCTACAGTCCCGGCCCCAACAGCGTCGTCAAGCGCGAGATCGCCGACCTATGGGATCAGGTCTGGCGGGCCCGCGCCCAGTCGATCTTCGAGATCGACCCCGAGCGGGTCCGCGGCGCCACCCGGGAGCACGCGCGGATCGTCGACGCGGTCGAGCGCCGGGACGCCGCGGCGCTCGACGCCGCGATGGAGCATCACCGCGACCATACGCTGAAAAGCTGGAGGGCGATCGCCCTCGAAGCGAAGGCCGACAGGGAGACAAGACACCATGGTTCCAGCGACTGACCTGCCGCGGATCACCTACGCCGATCCCGGATCGGGGATCGAGGCCGCCCATCGCGCTTTCGACGCCGGCCTTCCGGCCTTCCGGGCCGAGCGGCTCGGCCGCAGCCACGCCAACTGGATCGCCGGGCGCCCCGACGAGGAGGGCGTTCCCTACACCGTCGCCAGCCCGCTCGACGGCGACCTCGGCCTCGGCAGCTTCGTCGCCGCCGGCGACCCGGCGGTCGGGCGCGCCGTCGCCGCCGCCCGGGCGGCCTTCGCCGTCTGGGGCCGCATGGGCTGGCGCGACCGTGTGGCGGCCATGCGGCGGGTGGCCGACGTGCTCGACGGGCAACGCCTGACGCTGGCCATGGCCAGCCTCTACGAGGTCGGCAAGAACCGGATCGAGGCGCTGGGCGAGGCCGAGGAGGCGGTGGCCCTGGTCCGCTACTATTGCGACCAGATGGAGAAGAACGCGGGCTATGTGGAGCCGTCCAGCTCCGGGGCCGCCGGCGAGTCCTCCACGACGCTGCTCCGCCCCGTCGGCGTCTTCGCGGTGATCGCGCCCTTCAACTACCCGGTGGCGCTGACGCTGAACATGGTTGGCGCGGCGCTGGTGGCGGGGAACACGGTGGTCCTCAAGCCGACGCCCGGGGCGGGGCTGACCGCGTCGCTGCTGGCGGCGGCCTTCGCGGAGGCCGACCTGCCGCCCGGCACGCTCAACATCGTCTGCGGCGAGACGGCCGGCCCGGCGCTGGTGGCGGCGCCCGGCGTGGACGGCTTCGCCTTCACCGGCTCCTACGAGGTGGGCACGCGCATCCTGCGCCACGCCGCCGCCGGCCCCCACATGCGCCCGGTGCTGGCGGAGATGGGCGGGAAGAACGCGGCCTACGTCAGCCGCTCCGCCGACCCGCGCGTCGCTGCCGAGGGGATCGCCCGCTCCGCCTTCAACTTCCAGGGCCAGAAATGCACGGCCTGCTCGGTCGCCTTCGTCCATGAGGATCTGTTCGACGGCGTCCTCGACATCCTGGTGGAGCGGGCCGGGGCCGTGCGCATCGGCAACACCGAGGAGCGCGCGGTCACCAACGGGCCGCTGATCAACGCCGCCTCCCTCGACCGCTATCTCCGGGCGGTGGAGCAGGCCGGCGCGCGGGGCCGCATCGTCACCGGGGGCAACCGCCTCGGCGGCGGCCTCTACGACCGCGGCTGCTACGTGGAGCCGACCATCGTCGCCGGCCTGCCGGAGGACGACGAGCTGTTCCGCCGCGAGCTGTTCGCGCCCGTGCTGGCGGTGACGCCCTTCCGGGATCTGGAGGAGGCCATCGCCCGCGGCAACCGCACGCCCTACGGCCTCGCCGCCGGCTTCTACGGCCGCGACCGGGCCGACATGGACCGCTTCCTCGACACGGTCGAGGCGGGCGTGCTCTACGTCAACCGGCGCTACGGCGCCACCACCGGCGCCTGGCCGGGGGTGCAGAGCTTCTGCGGCTGGAAGGGGTCGGGCCTGACCGGCAAGGGCGGCCTCGGCCCCCATTACCTGCCGCAGTTCCTGCGCGAGCAGAGCCGCACCATCAGAGAGGATTGACGGCCGGGAGGATTGATGGCCGGAGCCGCCCGATGCTGTCCGTCGGGCGGATCCGCTCCGCGCGCGTGCGGTTCCCGCCGGTCCGCTGCATCGGCCGGCCGGGGGCTGATATACCGGCATGGCGTTTGTCCCGGCGCTCCCGTCTGCGGCAGAGTGCCCAGCCCGGCCACGGTCAAGGCGGACCGGGCCTGCTGAAGGACGTCACGGACAATGAGCGCGGCTGAACGAGCGTCGGGGCGGGCGGGAATCGCCTGGATGGTCCTGACCACCCTGCTGTTCGTCAGCCAGGATGCGGTAACCCGCGTCCTGGTGCAGACCTACCCGGTCCTTGAGGTGGCCTGGGCGCGCTTCGCCGTCCATCTGGCGCTGGCGCTGCTCATCGTCGGGGCGCGCAGCCCGTCCCTGCTGGTGTCGCGGCGGCCGGGCGCGCAGCTCGTGCGCTCGCTGCTGCTGCTCACCGTGACCTCGCTGTCCATGCTGTCGTTCCGCCTGCTGCCCTTCGTCGACGTCGCGGCCATCGTCAACGTGGCGCCGGTCCTGGTCACCGTGCTGTCGGTGCCGCTTCTGAAGGAACAGGTGGGCTGGCGGCGCTGGATGGCGGTTCTGGTCGGCTTCCTCGGGGCGATGATGATCATCGGGCCGGCCAGCCTGACCTTCCAGTGGGCCGTCGTCCTGCCGCTGGGCGCGGCGCTGGGCCAGGCGCTCTACCAGATCGTCACGCGCATCCTGCGCAACAGCGACCCGACGGCGACCACCTTCGCCTACACCAGCGTCGTCGGCACCGTGCTGTGCTCGCTGGCGCTGCCCTTCCACTGGGTGACGCCCGACGCGACGGGCTGGGCGCTGATGGTGCTGCTGGGCGCGCTCGGCGCGACCAGCCATTTCTGCCTGATCCGCGCCTTCAGCGCCGCCCCCGCCGCCACGGTGTCGCCCTTCGGCTACACCTCGCTGGTGTGGGCGGTGCTGTGCGGCCTGCTGATCTTCGGCGAGGTGCCGAGCCCCTCCACGCTGGCCGGCGGCCTCGTCATCGTGGCCAGCGGGATCTACATCCTCTACCGCGAGCAGGCCCGGTTGCGCGGCCGGGCGTGACGCCGGCGGCGGCCGGAACGGCATCGGCGCCGCCCTGTTGGTTGCCTGACCCCCGGGCGTGACCGAGAAGGCGCGACACCGGGGGCGCGACACAGAGGAGGACCGAACGCCATGGCGACCGGAACGGAATGGCTTTCCGCACGCGGCCTGGCCGCCTTCGCCGGCGGGGCGGTTGCGGCCGTCATCGCCAGCCGCATCCTGCCGCCGCTGCTGGCCCAGGCGGCCGGAAGGGCGGGGGCGGCGGCCGGCCGGGACCCCTTCGACGCCCTGGCCCGCGATCACCGGATCATCCTCGGGCTGCTGGAGGGGATGGAGCGCAGCGACCCCCGGGCCGTCGCCCGGCGCACGCAGCTCCTGCTCCGCCTGAAGCGCCGGCTGGCCGCCCACGCCCTGGCCGAGGAGGACGTCGTCTATCCGCTGCTCTACCACCGGGCGGGCGCCACCGACGACACCCGCCACCTCTACGGCGAGCACGCCGAGATGAAGATGCGCCTGTTCACGCTGGAGCAGATGCCCAAGGACGATCCGCGCTGGTCCGTCCTCGCCGGCGAGCTGCGCCAGCTGATCGCCCGGCACGCGCGCCAGGAGGAGGAGGTCGACTTCCCCCGTCTGCGCGCCCGCCTGGACGGGCGGGCCGCGGCGCGCCTGTCGGGAAGCGTGCAGCGGGAAAAGGCCCTCGTGCTTTAGGCCGCGTCCGAAGCGCCGGCCAATGGTCCTATGCGGAACGGTTGGTACCCCAATGCCCAACGGCCGATCCCTTCCGATGGCGTCATTCTGCGCCTGCGCGTCGGGCGCGGCCGCCGGGGCGGCCGGCCCTACCCACCGGTTCCACCGCATTCGAGACCAGCCATGAGCCGACCGCCCGGGCAGACGTGGCGCGACCGCGTCGCCGACCTTCTTGACGACCCCCTGGTCCAGGCGGTTCTGCGCCGCGACCGGCTGACCCGCGAGGAGGTGCTGGCCCAGCTCGCCCCGATTGCCGAGCATCTGCGCCGGAAGGCGCTCGCCTGACCGCCGGGGGCGGCGTCATACCAATTCCGGAAAGGTCCGACCTGTGGTCGGACCTTTCCGGACCCTCATACGCCGGGCGGCCCGCCTCCGCGGGCCTTGGCTTCGCGCCCATGTGGGCGCCAATGTTGGCGCCCACGTGCGCCCATGTGGGCCCATGTGGGCGCGCGGCCGCGGTCGCGGCCGGATACCAGGGCCGGACGTCAGGACCTTCCGGCCCTGGTATCATCCCATCTCGAACCGGATCCCCTGCGCCAGCGGCAGGGCGTTGGAGTGGTTCACGGTGGCGGTCTGGCGGCGCATGTAGCCCTTCCAGGCGTCCGACCCGGACTCGCGCCCGCCGCCGGTCTCCTTCTCGCCGCCGAAGGCGCCGCCGATCTCGGCCCCGGACGGGCCGATGTTGACGTTGGCGATTCCGCAGTCGCTGCCCGCGGCGGACAGGAAATGCTCGGCCTCGCGCAGGTCGGTGGTGAAGATGCAGGAGGACAGGCCCTGCGGCACCGCGTTCTGAAGGCCCACGGCCTCCTCCAGCGTCTCGTAGCCGAGGACGTAGAGGATCGGCGCGAAGGTCTCGTGCCGCACGATGCCGGTCTGCGCCGGCATCTCGACGATGGCGGGCGCCACGTACCAGGCGTCGGGGAAGCGGTCGGCCAGCACCCGCCCGCCGCCGGTCACCGTGCCGCCGTCGGCCCGGGCGCGCTCCAGCGCCTCCTCCATCGCCGCGAAGGCGGCGCGGTCGTTCAGCGGGCCGACCAGCACCCCCGGCTCCAGCGGGTTGCCGATGGGGATCGAGGCGTAGGCCGCCTTCAGCCGCGCCAGCAGCGGTCCGCGCACGTCCTTGTGGACGATCAGGCGGCGCAGCGTGGTGCAGCGCTGCCCGCAGGTGCCGACCGCCGCGAACAGGATGGCGCGCACCGCCATGTCGAGGTCGGCGGAGGGCGCCACGATCATGGCGTTGTTGCCGCCCAGCTCCAGGATCGAGCGGCCGAAGCGCCCGGCCACCGTGACGGCGACCTCGCGCCCCATGCGGGTGGAGCCGGTGGCCGAGACGATGGGCACCAGCGGGCTGGCGGCCAGCGCCTCGCCGACGTCGCGCCCGCCGACCGCCAGCTGGAGCAGATGGTCCGGCGCGTCGCCGAAGCGGGCCAGCGCGCGCTCGGCGATGCGCTGGCAGGCGAGCGCGGTCAGCGGGGTCTTTTCCGACGGCTTCCAGATGACCGGGTCGCCGCAGACCAGGGCCAGCGCGGCGTTCCACGACCACACCGCGACCGGGAAGTTGAAGGCGGTGATGACCGCGCAGGGCCCCATGGGATGCCAGGTCTCGCGCATGGCGTGGCCGGGCCGCTCCGAGGCGATGGTCAGGCCGTAGAGCTGGCGCGACAGGCCGACCGCGAAGTCGCAGATGTCGATCATCTCCTGGACCTCGCCCAGCCCCTCCTGGAGGATCTTGCCCATCTCCAGGGTCACCAGCCGGCCCAGATCCTCCTTGGCGGCGCGCAGCTCCTCGCCCAGCAGGCGGACCAGCTCGCCGCGCCGGGGGGCGGGCACCGCGCGCCATTGCACGAAGGCCGCCGCGGCGCGGGCGGCGATGTCGGGAACCGCCGAGGCCGGGGTTTCCGGCACGGTGCCGAGCGGGGCGCCGTCGATGGGGGAGCGGACGGCGATGCCGGGGCCGTCGGCGGCAAGCTCCAGGCCGAGGCGGGAGAAAAGGTCGCGGTGGGGCATGGTTGGGCTCCTCGGGGGCGTCAGCGCGCGGGCTGGGGGGCGGGCCGGCCGGCGGCGCGGATCTCGGACAGGGTCCGGTTGGGCGTCAGGGCTTCGGGGTCGAGCTTGATGTGGAGGATGGCGGGCCGGCCGGCGGCGCGGGCACGCTCGAAGGCGGGGGCGAAATCCCCGGTGCGCTCCACCGTCTCGCCGTGGCCGCCGTAGCTGCGGGCGAAGGCGGCGAAGTCCGGGTTGCGCAGCGCCGTGCCCGAGACGCGGCCGGGATACTCCCGCTCCTGGTGCATGCGGATGGTGCCGTACATGCCGTTGTCCACCACCAGCACGATGACGGCGGCCCCTTCCTGGACGGCGGTCCCGAACTCCAGCCCGGTCATCTGGAAGCAGCCGTCGCCGGCGAAGCACAGCACGTCGCGCTCCGGGTGGGCCAGCTTGGCGGCGATGGCCGCCGGCAGGCCGTAGCCCATGGAGCCGCTGGCCGGGGCGAGCTGCGTGCCGAAGCGGCGGAAGCGCCAGAAGCGGTGCACCCAGGTCGCGTAGTTGCCGGCGCCGTTGGTGAGGATGGCGTCCTCCGGCAGGCGGTCGCGCAGCCAGGCCATGACGGCGCCCATGCGCAGGGCGCCCGGGCCGGTGGCGGGCGGCTCGCTCCAGGCGCGGTAGGCGGCATGGGCCGCCGCGGTCCGCGCCGCCCAGACCGGCGGCGCGGCGGGCGGGGCCAGGGATTCCGCCGCCTCCAGGAAGGCGGCCGGCGTCGCGTTGACGGCCAGCGCCGGGTGGTAGACGCGCCCCAGCTCCTCCGCGCCGGGATGGACGTGGACCAGGGTCCGGCCGGGCTCCGGGATGCCGAGCAGCGTGTAGCTTTGCGACGGCACCTCGGAGAAGCGGCCGCCCAGCAGGAGGAGGAGGTCGCTGTCCTCGACCAGCCCCTTGAGCGCCGGGTTGATGCCGAGCCCGATGTCCCCGGCGTAGTTGGGGTGGGCGTGGTCGAACAGCATCTGCCGGCGGAAGGTGACGGCCACCGGCAGGGCGAAGCGCTCGGCGAAGCCGCGCAGCCGCTCCGCCGCCGGCGCCGACCAGCGCGACCCGCCGGCCACCAGCAGCGGGCGCCGGGCCTCGCCGAGAAGCCGTTCCAGCGCCGCCATCCCGGCCGGGGTGGGGGCGGGGTCCGCCGGCTCCACCCGGCGGGGGGCGGCGACCGCCGCGGCCTCCACCAGCATGTCCTCGGGCAGGGCCAGAACCACCGGGCCGGGCCGGCCGGCCATGGCGGTGTGGAAGGCGCGGCTCACCATCTCCGGCACGCGGCCGGGGCTGTCGATCTCGGCCACCCACTTGGCCATGCCGCCGAACAGGCGGCCGTAATCCACCTCCTGGAAGGCGTCGCGCCCGCGCATGCCGCGCTCGATCTGGCCGACGAACAGGACCATCGGCGTGGAATCCTGCTGGGCCACATGCACCCCGGCGGACGCGTTGGTGGCCCCCGGCCCGCGCGTGACGAAGCAGACGCCGGGCCGCCCGCTCAGCTTGCCCTGCGCCTCCGCCATCATGGCGGCCCCGCCCTCGTGGCGGCAGACCACCGTGCGGATGGCGGAATCGTGCAGCGCGTCGAGCACGGCAAGGTAGCTTTCCCCCGGCACGCAGAACACGCGCTCGACCCCCTGGGCCTCCAGCGCCTCGACGATCAACTGGCCTCCGGTCCTCATCACGGTCTCGCTTCTCCCTTGGCGGCATCGCGTGCCCTGCGCTTTGCGAATGTGTCCATCCGGCCGGCGGCGCGCAATCGCCTTTCTTCGCAAGGGAGCGGGCCGCCGCCGTCGCGGGGAGGGGCGCGGATGGTGGGGGGCGGCGGATGGAAGGGAACGGTCAAAAGTTCTTGATATGTTCCATAAATGGGATTATAGTCTTCGCAACCTAAGCCTTGATCGAGGAGAGTGGTCATGCACGTGGCAGGAACCGGGTTCCCACAGCCCTTATCCGTTCCGGATCGCACCGGCATGGGTGATCACGATCGAGCGGAAGGCTGTCCTCGGCCGGTGGGGGCGGCGCAGAGGGCTGGCGGCCGGAACGAGGCTGCCGGCCACGATGGAGTCGCGGCGGCCCGCCGGGTGGCGGATGGCGCACGCACCGTCGAGGCCGCTCTCCCGTCGGGGAGGGCGCCGCAATGAACCGGTTCGACGACGGCGCATTCCAGCGGTATCTCAGCCAACTCGCCAGCCGGATCGGTGACGTGGGATTCTCCGGCCTTTCCCCCGAACCCCATGCCGGAGCTCCCGGTTTCCATCCCGGAGTGCACAATCCTGCCCCTCGCCTTTTCGGCATTGGGGGTGGAAATGCCCATTCCACGCCCTTGATGCTCTCCTTCCCCCAATCCGTTGCGGACGGTCAGCACCAGGGCCTGGGTGGCGATGTCGTAAAGGCAACGGATAAGCAGGGGTTCGGTGGGATCGAATCCGGAACGGAGGGTGTCGGGGGGCAGGGACTCGTGGATCACCGGGCAAGCCGTGGTCCCCTTCCCGCCACCGAGGAGGAACCGGTGACGAACTGGTTCGAGCACGAGACGATAAGAATACCAAAGGATCCTGAAAAGGAACTCAGGGATGCCGAGGCGTTCTTTGCCAGGGCGAGAGGCATTTTCGAATCGATGGGCTATCGGACCGCGGTGGACAACCTGGATCATTACCTGTCCGGGGTTGGTGGGGTGAAGGAGTATTCCGATGAGGAGATGTCCGGCCATCCAGTCTTCGCAGAAGCTATTGAAAACAATCGCGGTCGATTCAGGAATTCTACCTTTACTGGAACAACAAAGCAAAATCATAAATTTAACGATACACTTCTCAATATGAAAGATGGTGAATCGAAAGAAATTGAAGACCATTGGGATGTGGATACAACCTTGAGCAGGCCATCTACCTATATGGCTTTTGGGCGTGGCGGCATAAAATCGACCGGTAATCTCCGTGCCACTCGAAAAGGTGATCGCCTTTTGATTAGCGGCACGGTGAATCATAACTTTGACCCTAATGATGCGGATTTTGATTTTAACCATGGCCAAATAGGCAACTCACAGGCAAAAGTCCTGGAGAAGGAAGGGTTGGCTCGGATATTCAAGATGAGCTACAATCGAAACCAGGATGTTGAGGCGGAGCTACAGTACGGACCGGACGGCCGCTTGACTCCTCTACGGATTGAATGGGGACCGATGCGATGAGCAGGCGGAACGGGAGGCGGCGCTGGACCATGGTCCTGGGGACGGGTGGCCTCCTGTTCCTGCTTCTCTTCATTCTTCCCATCAAGCGCTACACTCCAAGCTGCGGCAGTCATCTGGAGAATTCGCTCGAAGGGCCCATGCGCGAGCCTTTCATCCTCTTTATCAGCGAAGGAATGAGCGAGGAGGGATACCACCATATCCGGTGGGGCAATGATCTCTATGTGCGATTTTTCTATCTGTTTGGCGGAAACAAATGGAGCCTCGACTTCCACGATTTCCGCCTTAATGCGGAGAACAAGATTGCTCAATCCATCGTCCATGGGATCACCATCGACGGCCGTGACTTTCCCCCTATCGAGCCGGCCCTCAAGCGCCTGAAGGAAACCGAAGCGATCTACGGCCCTCCC
>JAEZHQ010000405.1 GCA_023416455.1 Pseudomonadota bacterium
GGCCGGTGCGCCGGGCCAGCCGCGCCTCGGCGGCCATGCCGGTGAGCAGGGCCGGCCTCACGGCGCCGGGAACCGGCGCCACCACGAAGGGCCTCACCGCCGCTGGGCGCGGTACCGCGCCAGGGCCCACAGCGGAAATCCGGCCGGATAGCCATGGTACTTCAGATAGAAGACCCGCGGAAAGCCGACGGCGGTGAAGGGCTCCTCGCTCCACAGGCCGTCGGCGCGGCGGGTGGCGAGGAGATGCTCGACGCCGCGCGCCACCGCCGGATGACGCCCCCATCCGGCCGCCATCAGGCCCATGAGCGCCCAGGCGGTCTGCGAAGGGGTGGCGACCGGCCCCTCCCCGCGCGGGCCGTCCGGCCAGTAGGAGGCGCCGTCCTCCCCCCATCCGCCGTCGGGGCGCTGGCGCGACAGCAGCCAGCGGGCGGCGCGCGTCACTCCCGGCGCGTCGGCCGGCACGCCGGCGGCCCGCAGCGCCTCCAGCACCGACCAGGTGCCGTAGATGTAGTTGGTCCCCCAGCGGCCGAACCAGGCGCCGTCCGCCTCCTGCCGGCGCTCCAGAAAGGCCAGCCCGCGCCGCATGCACAGGCTGTCCCGGCCGTCGCCCAGGCCCGCCAGCATGGCCACGCAGCGCGCCGTCACGTCGGCGGTCGGCGGATCGAGCAGCGCCCCATGGTCGGCGAAGGGGATGTGGTTCAGGAAATCATGCTGGTTGTCGGCGTCGAAGGCTCCCCAGCCGCCGTTGCGGCTCTGCATGCCGACGATCCAGTCGCGGGCGCGCCAGATCGCGGCGGCGTGGCGCTGCGCGTCGCAGCGCTGGAGCGCCATGACCACCATGGCCGTGTCGTCGGTGTCCGGATAGTGGGGGTTGCGGTACTGGAAGGCCCAGCCGCCCGGTGCCAGCCCGGGCCGTTGCCACGCCCAGTCGCCGGCGACGTCCCGGATCTGCCGTTCGGCCAGCCAGCCGGCACCGCGCCGCGCCGCCGCCAGCGCTTCCGGCAAGCCGGTCTCGCACAGGGCGTTGGCGACGATGGCCGTGTCCCAGACCGGCGACAGGCAGGGCTGGCAGTAGCTGCGCCCCGGCCGCCGCACCAGCAGGCCGCGCAGGGCGCGCCTTGCGGTGGCGGCGTCGGGGTGGTCCGGCCCGCAGCCCAGGCAGTGGAACATCAGCACCGCGTTGGCCATGGCCGGGAAGATGGCGCCCAGCCCATCCTCTCCGTTCAGCCGCTCGGTCACGAAGCGTACGGCGCGGTCGATCCCCTGCTGGCGCCAGTCGGCGGGGAAGCGCGGCTGAACGGCGTGCAGGGCGGCGTCCAGCGCCCGGAACAGCGTCGCCCAGCCGCCGCGGCGGTCGGCGTGCCAGTTGCGGACCTGCTCCGGCGGTTCGAGGAACAGCTCGGCCACGCGCACGCCTTGCGGGTTGCGGGCCCGCGGCCGGTGGGCCATCACCACCAGCAGCGGCACCAGCACCGTCCGCGACCAGTAGGAGATCCGCGAGATGTGGAAGGGCGACCAGTCCGGCAGGTTCATGATCTCCACCGGCATGGCCGGAACGGCCCGCCAGGGCACCTCGCCGAACAGGGCCAGCAGGATGCGGGTGAAGACGTTGCAGCGGGCGGCCCCGCCGCGGGCCAGGATGGCCGCGCGGGCGCGGCGCATGTGAGGGGCGTCGGGGGAATCGCCCGCCGCCTTCAGCGCGAAATACGCCTTCACGCTGCAACTGACGTCCATGGCGCCGCCGGCGAACAGCGGCCAGCCGCCGTCGCCCCCCTGCCCGGCGCGCAGGAAGGCGGCCAGCTCGGATTCCAGGACCGGGTCGATCTCGTCCAGGACATGCTGGAGCAGCAGATACTCGGCCGGAATGGTGGCATCGGCCTCCAGCTCGAACACCCAATGGCCGTCCGCCCGCTGTTGGTGCAGGAGGGAGTCGACCGCCCCCTCCACCGCCGCGTCCAGGGCCGTGGCCGAAGGACCCGCCCTATGCACCCGCAAGGCCGCGCTCGCGTCGTCTGTCGCCATGCCCCCCGCCGCCTTCCGGTGTCGCTTCCGGTGTCGTCTCCCGGCCGGTGTCGTTGCCCGGCCCGTCCCCTTCCGGCGCCGCCCCCTCTGTCCGCCGGTGGGCCTCGTTTCCGACTGCCGTGCTTCGCCCCGGGCTGTGAAGTAAGATACGGTAGTGTACGTTGGGGGCCAGGGGAGGTTCTGACAGACTGCACGGCCCCAACCGGGAGGCGTACACGGTGCTGGACTGGCTGACGGCCTTCGGGAGGGCCCTGATCGCGGGCGGGAGCGCCGCGTCCTGCCGGCGCCCGGCGGCCACGGTGCTGGTCGCGCTGCTGCTGTCGGCGCTGGCCGGCTGGTATTCGGCCGACCGGTTGCGCATCGACACCAGCACGACCGAAATGATCGCCCCGGAAGCCGCCTTCCGGCGCCACACGGACGCCTATCGCAGCGCCTTTCCCTTCACCGACGACCAGATCGTCGTGGTGGTCGACAGCCCCACCCCCGAGCAGTCCGATGCCGCCGCCGCCTGGCTGGCCGAGCGGATGGCCAGCCGGACCGACGCCCTGTCCGCGGTCGAGGTGCCCTCCGCCGACCCCTATTTCCAGCGCTACGGGTTGCTGTTTCTGGAGCCCGACCGGCTCCAGGAGCTGGCGACCCGGCTGGCCCGGGCGCAGGCCGCGCTGGGCGCCCTGAACGCCGCCCCGGACCTGCGCGGGCTGGCCGAGCTGATGGATCTCGTCCTCGGCCGCGCCGGCGAGAGCCTGGACGCGGAGGCCCCGGCCTCGCTCGCCGACCTGCTCGACCGCCTCGCCGACAGCGCCGACAGCGTGGCCCGGGGACGGCCGCAGCCGGTTTCCTGGACCGCGCTGGTGCAGCCC
>JAEZHQ010000414.1 GCA_023416455.1 Pseudomonadota bacterium
TGGAGCCGGAGCGCTTGGCCACGATGCCCATGATGGCGCGCATGGTGGTGGTCTTGCCCGCCCCGTTGCGCCCCAGCAGGGTCACCACCTCGCCGCGCCGCACCTCCAGCGACACCCCGTGCAGCACATGGCTCTCGCCGTAGAAGGCGTGCAGGTCGCGCACCTCCAGCATGCTCGTCCCCGCCTCGGCGGCGGTGCTCACCAGCGTGTCAGGCATGGCCCGTCCCCATGTAGGCCTCCTTCACCCTGGGATGGCGCGACACCTCGGCGTAGGGTCCCTCGGCCAGGATCTCGCCGCGCGCCAGGACGGTGATCCAGTCCGACAGGTCGGAAACCACCGACAGGTTGTGCTCCACCATCAGGATGGTGCGGTTCACCGAGACGCGGCGGATCAGGGCGGCGATGCGCCCGATGTCCTCATGGCCCATGCCGGCCATCGGCTCGTCGAGGAGCATCATCTCCGGCTCGAGCGCCAGCGTGGTGGCGATCTCCAGCGCGCGCTTGCGCCCGTAGGGGAGTTCCACCGCCGGCACCCAGGCATAGCCGGCGAGCCCGACGTCTTCCAGCAGCTCCATCGCCCGCCCGTTCAGGCCGCGCAGGACCGACTCCGCCTTCCAGAAATGGAAGGAGTTGCCGAGCGGCCGCTGCAAGGCGACGCGCACATTCTCCAGCACGCTCAGATGCGGGAAGACGGCCGAGATCTGGAAGGAGCGGACGATCCCCATCCGCGCCACATCCGCCGGCTTCGCCGCCGTGATGTCGCGCTCGTTGAACAGGATGGTCCCGGCGCTGGGCGGAAGGAACTTGGTCAGGAGGTTGAAGACGGTCGTCTTGCCGGCCCCGTTCGGGCCGATCAGGGCGTGAATGCTCCCGCGGCGGACGCGCAGGCTGACGTCGCGCACCGCGACGAAGCCACGGAATTCCTTGGTCAGGCCGCGTGTCTCCAGAATGACGTCACCCGCCATCGCCCCCCGTCCCCCTGTTGCGGCTTGCGCCGGGCGTCTTGTCGCGGCTTGCCCCGTCGCTGATCGCTGGTCCGGATCCGCCACCAGTTTGCCATGCGGATGGCTGGCGGAAAGAACATCAAACAGGCTATTCCGAACGGCCAGTGGGCGGCCCCACGGTCCTGGCCGAAAGCTGGACGGGAAGACGTGAAAACACGGGGAGACGGGGAAACACGGGGAGACGGGGCGCGCCGGCCAGGGGAGAGGCCGCGGCGCGGTGGATGCATCCCATTGAAACGAGCGGCGGCCGATGGCCGCCGTCTCACGGATGGATCACGGATGGATGAATCGCGGGCGGATGGATCATGGACAGACCATGACCGGCCGGCCGCAGGACCCTCGCGCGCAGGGCTGCGCCGCGCGCCGTCGGGTCATGACCGAAGGCGTTCGGACGGGCGCCATCGAATGGCGGCACCGAATGGCGGCATCAAAGGGACACCGTCGAACGCCTTCGGCGTCACAAGGCTGGAGCCGGAAAACCGCGGTTGCAGCCGTCGTCAGGCCGCGGAGGTCAGCGGAAAGCCGCTGTAGTCGAGGGACGCCGACCAGAAGCGTTCGAGCTTGCGCAGGGTCTCGTTCGCCTTCACCAACTCCTCGTCGCTGAAGCCGGCCTTTTCCAGCGCCGTCAGGTGGCGCTCGAACATGCGGCTGATCTTCTCGCGGAGGTCGAGGCCCTTCTCGGACAGGCGGACGCGCACCGACCGGCGGTCGTGCGGCGAGCGCTCCTGCCCCAGATAGCCGTTCTCGACCATCTTCTTCACATTGTAGGACACGTTCGAGCCGAGATAGTAGCCGCGCGCCGTCAGCTCGCCGACCGTCATCTCATCCTCGCCGATGTTGTACAGGATCAGGCTTTGGACGTTGTTGATGTCCTGGATTCCCAAACGGTCCAACTCGGTCTTGAGAACCTCGAGAAAGTGGCGATGGAGCCGTTCAATCAAGAGGATGCTCTCGTAATAGGGTTTGCGCACCGCGGTCTCCTTTGGCTCGTACCGGACATGGGCCGACCTGTGGCCTTTCCGGGTCCTTAAGATGACATTAACCGATCATTCGCCGGCAATCATCTCAATAATGCCCGAAAGTCCATCCCGGACCGTCCTAAGTTGCAGAAATCAGTGTAGGGCGCGGCGGCGCCCGCCCCAAGCGGAGACGCCGCCGCGGCGGCCTGCCCAGCGGATGCATGCCTTCCGGCAGGGTCGTGCCGGAGGAGGCGTGCCGACCGTTCCGATTCGGCCGGCCTGATCAAGGCCCGTGCCGCCATCGCCCTTCTCCTTCGGGGCTTCCCGGCTCCCGCCACTGCAACCGCCGGGTTTGAGACAAGTCCCATGGGGATTTCTTATTACCAACGCTCAAGAGCACGGAAAGTGCCCACTCTCCGCCCTTTCCCGGGCGCGATTTTCGGCCGGGTCGGGAAAGGGCGGAACCGACGGCCTCAGTCGGGGAAGGTCAGGTCGCCGCCGGCCGGCTCGGCGAAGTGCCGCTCCACGTCGGCCGTGCCGACGCCGGCAAGGTCGGCCGGCGCCCAGCGCGGGTTCCTGTCCTTGTCGACGAGCGCGGCGCGGATGCCCTCGTAGAAATCGCCGCCGGCCAGGAAGGCGAGGCTGAGGCGCAGTTCCTGCTTCAGGCAATCGTCGAAGTCCAGCGCCGCGCCGCGCCGGATGGCGGCCAGCGTGACCTTGAGGCTGGTCGGCGACATCCGCTTCAGCGTGGCGATCTGGCCGGCGGCCCAGTCGGTTCCCTCCGCCTCCAGCGCCGCCACGATCGCCTCGACCGTGTCGTGACCGTAGCAGCGGTCGATGGCCTCCCGGTGGACGGCCAGCGCCGCCGCGCCGGCCGAGTCCCGATGGCGGCCGATCGCCTCGTCCGGGTCCATCCCGGCGACGAGGTCGGCGAGGAGGGCGTCGAGCCGGGCGCTCGGCACGAAGGCGTCCGCGGCGCCGAAGGCCAGCATGTCCGCCGCCTTCAGCCGGTCGCCGGTCAGCCCCAGCCAGGTGCCGGCCCGGCCCGGCAGGCGGGGCAGGAAATAGGTGCCGCCGACATCGGGATAGAGCCCGATTCCAGTCTCCGGCATGGCGAACAGCGTGCGCTCGGTCACCACACGATGCGACCCGTGCTCGGACAGGCCGACGCCGCCGCCCATGGAGATGCCGTCGATCAGCGCCACGTAGGGCTTGGGAAAGCGCTTGATCAGGCGGTTGACGATGTATTCCTCGCTGAAGAAGGCGCGGATGGCCGAGCCGTCGCCGCGCCCCTCGCGGGCGGCCTTGCCGCTCTCGTACAGGCTGACGACGTCGCCGCCGGCGCAGAAGGCCCGGTCGCCGGCACCCTGCATCACCAGGGTCTTGACCTCCGGGTCGGCGGCCCAGGCCCGCAACTGCGGGTCGAGCCGGCGAATCATGCCCAGCGTCAGCGCGTTCAGCGCCTTCGGACGGTTGAGCGTGACGAGCCCGATGGAGCCCCGGCGTTCGAACAGAATCTCGGCGTCGTCGGTCATGGCTGCGGGTGTTCTCGGCGTGTCGTTGCGGGATGCGATGGTCGTTGCCGGGCGGATGATACGGTCCGCGCGCGTTCTGTCAAACCGCGATGCCCAGGGTTGCGACGGAGCGGCGGAACACCGCAACCCCCTTGTCCGTTCCGCCGCAACGCTCATGCTCACCGCCGGGGCTGCGGTCGGGCCGGAGCCTCCAGGGACCGAAAGGGCACCCAAGCGATGAAGATGGCCATCGTCCTCAACCGCTCCGCGGGCACGCTGGCGGGCCGCCCGCTCGACGAATCCGCCCAGGCGATCCGCGCCGCCTTCGCCGGGCAGGGCGCGGAGGTGGCCCTGATCGCCGCCGAACCCTCGGCCTGCACGCGGGAGATCCGGCGCGCGCTGGACTCGGACGCCGATGTTGTGGTGGTCGGGGGCGGCGACGGGACCATCCACACGGCGGCGAACATGCTGCTGCCCACCGGCAAGGCGCTCGGCATCCTGCCGCTCGGCACGCTGAACCTGCTGGCCCGCGACCTCGGCACGCCGCTCGACCTGGAAGAGGCCGCCCGGGCGCTGGCGGCGGGAGCGCTGCGCACCATCGACGTCGCCGAGGTGAACGGCGAGATCTTCCTCAACAGCTCGGTCCTCGGCTTCTACCCGTCGGTCGTCCAGGAGCGGGAGGAGAAGCGCCGCCGCCACCGCCTGCTGAAATGGCCGGCCGCCGCCCTCGCCATGGCCAAGGCCCTGCACCGGCTGCCCCTGCTCGACGTGCGCATCGACTGGGGCGAGGGGCCGCGGCGGGTGCGCACGCCGGTCCTGGCGGTTTCCGACAACCCTTACGACGCCGGGGCCGGCGGCGCGCTGGTGCGGCGGTCGGTGCTCGATTCCGGCCGGCTCGGCGTCTATGTGGCGCGCCACCGCGACGCCTGGGGGCTGCTGCGGCTGATGGGCCGCACGGTGCTGGGAACCTGGCAGCAGGATGAGGAGTTGGAAACCCTGACGGCCACCCAGTTGGTGGTGCACAGCCGGCGCCGGCGGTTGAAGATGGTGAACGATGGCGAGGTGCGGCAGATGGAGCCTCCGCTGCATTACCGGATCCGCCCCAAGGCGTTGCGGGTCCTGGCCCCCCGAAGCGACGGACCGTGAGGTGCGCCGGTGAGGAGGCTGGCCCATATCTCCGACCTGCATTTCGGCCGGATCGACCCGCGGGTGGTCGAAGGGCTGCTGTGCGACCTCGCCGCCGCCGGGCCGGACCTGATCGTCATCTCCGGCGACCTCGTGCAGCGCGCCAAGGCCCACCATTTCGAGGAGGCGCGCGCCTTCCTGCAACGCCTGCCCTTCCCCTACCTGGTGGTGCCGGGTAACCACGACATCCCGGTCTACAATCTGGTGTGGCGATTCCTCGATCCCTTCGGCAATTACAAGCGCTACATCACCCGCGACCTCAGCCCCTTCCACGTCGATTCGGAAATCGCCGTGCTCGGCATCAACACGGCGCGCCCGGTCATCATGGACTTTTCCGAGGGGCGCATGAACAAGGCGCAGATCCAGCGCGTGCGCGAGGTGTTCTGCCCGTTGCCGGACGGCGTCTTCAAGGTGCTGTTCACGCACCACCCCTTCCTGCCCCCGCCCGACAAGCCCGGGACGCGGCTGGTGGGGCGTCACAAGCTGGCCCTGCCCGCCCTGGAATCCTGCGGCGTCGACCTGCTGCTGGCCGGCCATCTGCACCGCGCCTATTCGGGCGACATCATGACCCACCACACCCAGGTCGCACGCTCCATCCTGGTGGCCCAGGCGTCCACCGCCACATCCACCCGGCTGCGCAACGAGGCCAACGCCTACAACCTCATCACCGTCGCTCCGCCCCGCGTCACCTTCGAGGTGCGCTCCTGGGAAGGGGCGGCCTTCACCGGCGGCCTTGTCTCGACCTGGCGCAAGGACGGGCCGCGCTGGACGCTGGAGGGGCAGGACACCGGCTTCCGGCCGGTGAGCGCGGCTTGAGTCGGCGCGCCGAAGGGGCGTAGGATCGCGCCGAACGGTTCGCGAGCCCCCCAATTCCGAGAGCGCCCAGGTCCCCGATGCCCGCCTTCGACTTCCGATCCCCGGCCGCCTTCCCGCGCACCCGCCTGCGCCGCAACCGCGTCGACGGCTGGACCCGCCGCCTCGTCGCCGAGACCCGGCTGACGGTGGACGACCTGATCTGGCCGGTCTTCGTCATCGAGGGCGAGAACCGGCGCGAGGCGGTGGCCTCCATGCCGGGCGTGGAGCGCCTGACCATCGACCGCCTGGTCGAGGCGGTGGCCGCCGCCGGCGACCTGGGCATCCCCTGCGTGGCCCTGTTCCCCGTCGTCGGGGCCGAGGCCAAGTCGGAAGACGGCGCCGAGGCGTGGCGCCCCGACAACCTGATGAACCGCGCCATCCGCGCCCTGAAGGCGGCCGTGCCGGGCGTCGGCATCCTGGGCGACGTCGCCCTCGACCCCTACACCAGCCATGGCCACGACGGCATCCTGCGCGACGGCTACATCCAGAACGACGAGACGGTGGCGGCCCTGGCCCGCCAGGCGCTGTCGCAGGCCGAGGCCGGGGTGGACATCATCGCGCCCTCGGACATGATGGACGGCCGCATCGGCGCCATCCGCGACCGCCTCGACGCCGAGGGGCACGAGCTGGTGCGCGTCTGCTCCTACGCCGCCAAATACGCATCGGCCTTCTACGGCCCCTTCCGCGACGCGGTGAACTCCGGCGGCTTCCTCAAGGGCGACAAGTCGACCTACCAGATGAGCCCGGCCAACGGCGACGAGGCGTTGCACGAGGTGGCGCTCGACCTCCAGGAAGGCGCCGACATGGTGATGATCAAGCCGGGCCTGCCCTACCTCGACATCATCCGCCGCGTGAAGGACCGCTTCGCCGTGCCCACCTTCGCCTACCACGTGTCCGGCGAGTACGCGATGCTGAAGGCCGCCGCGCAGAACGGCTGGCTCGACTATGACAGGACGCTGATGGAGACGCTGGTCGGCTTCAAGCGCGCCGGCGCCGACGCCGTCCTGACCTACGGCGCGCTGGATGCGGCACGGCGGCTGACGCAGGGGTGATGCGGCTGGGAGGCGCCCGCGGTCACGGATGAGGCGGCAGGTACCGGATGGCCGCCAGCAGGATGCCGACGGCGACGATCATCATGCCGCCCAGCCGGACCGTCATGCGCTGCTCCAGCAGCCTCACGTCGGCCCGCAAGGAGGCCACCTCCCCCCTGACGTCGGCGATGGAGCGGTCGAGCTTGTGCGTGGCGGCGTCCAGGTCGGCTTTGCTGGCGGCCTGACCATCCATGAAGTCGGCCAGGGCCTCCACCTGCTCGGCGGTGAAGCCCACCCTCTGAAGCTTCAGGATGGCCGATGCGCTCATGGGACCCTCTCCGGATCGGGGCCGCCAGCCTCCGCGCCACCACCGGGTGGTCCCGGAGGCCGCGGCCCTGCGCCAAACATGGGCAAAAAGGTGCAGGCCGTCAACCGGTGTCCGGCCTGCCGCGCACCGGACGCGGCTACTTGGGCGTGCCTTTCCACACCTGGAACTGCGGCGTCTCCAGCAGCAGGTCGGCGTGGCCGAAGGCGCTCCGGAACAGCTTGCCCACGCCCGCCGTGCGCTGCGTCACGGCGACCAGCGAGCCGCGCAGCTTCAGATACTGCTTGGTGCCGGCGACCAGCGCCTCCAGCATGCCGAAATCCTCGTCCTTGCCGCGGTGAAGCGGCGGGTTGGAGAGGATCAGGCCGAAGCGCTCCCGCGTGCCCAGCCCGGACAGGCCGTCGCTCAGCACGAACTCGGCCCCGGGCACGTTGCGGCGCGCGGCGTGCAGGGCGAGCGCGTCGATGTCCAGCAGGGTCAGCCGCGCCTCCGGCGCCCGCTCCCGCACCGCCCGCGCGATGACGCCGGCCCCGCAGCCGAAATCGAGGACGGCCGTCCCCGCCGCCACCTCGGGCAGGACCTGAAGCAGGCAGTGGGTGCCGGCGTCCAGCCGGCCGTGCGCGAACAGGCCGGGGTAGGAGGCCAGACGCAGCGGCTCCGCCAGCCCCGGCACGGTGGCGGCGACGGTTTCCCGCCAGTCCTCCAGCTCGCCCCTGGCCGGCGCGTCGGTGCGCCGGGCTTCCAGGAGGCGGGAGCGGCGCTTGATGATGAGCGTCTCCACCCCCTCGGCCAACCCGTCCAGATGCTTGGCCGCCGAGGCGATGCCCTCGTCGTTGGCGCCGGCGATCCACAGCGGGGCGCCGGGCGCGAGGCGGGCGGCCAGGGCGTGCAGCGCCATCCCGAAGGCGGCCCAGCCGCGCGGCAGACGCAGCACCGCCCCGTCGAACAGGCCGCCGTCCGGCGATCCGTCCGCCGCTCCGCCGACCGGCCAGGGCGTCGCCGGCCGTC
>JAEZHQ010000418.1 GCA_023416455.1 Pseudomonadota bacterium
TGCCCGCCCGCCACGGCGCGGAAAGCGGCATGCGCGGGGCCGCCTGGCTGTGGCCGCGCGAGGCGCGATGACCGCCGGGCGGTGGCGCGCGGCCGGCCTGGCTCTTGCTTTCCTCCCGGGGCCAAAGGAAGGAGCTGTCCCATGATACGCAGGAAAGTTCGGCGGCGGGCCGTGCCGGGCGCGGCGGTGCTGCGTTTTGCAAATCAAAATGCATATCAGAATATGGCGGATGCCGGGGCCATGCGCGAAGGCGCCGCCGCCCGGACGCTGGAGCGTGCCAGTGCCCGCTTGCAGGAGACCGCCGAATCGCTGGAGGCGGCGCTCGCCGCCGTTCCTCCCGGTGCGGGGAGGGCCGACCTGCATGAGGCCATCGGGACCATCATGGACACGCTGCGGCTGGTCGCGTCGGTGCACGCGCGGCTGGACCGCTGCGATTCCGCCGGCGCCGCGGTCGCGGACTGACGGCGCCTTCGCTCATGCCCCGGCCGAATCGGAAAGGGCGGCTCCCCGGGGGAGCCGCCCTTTCGGTCCGTGTGCGGACCCGGCGACCGGCCACGCCCGGGCGGCGATCCGCCCGGTGTCACCGGCGAGGGACGATGGAGGCCATCCCCCTCGGCCGGATCAGTCGGTAACGGTCTGCCAGAAGAAGAACACGACGGCCGCGACCAGCAGGGCGATGTCCATGGGAGTCTCCTCGATCCAGGGTCCGGACGCCTCTATACGACATTTTGCGCGCGCCGGCAGCGTTTCGTTCACGGGACGGCCATTTTCCCGGCGATCCAGGTGGCCCGCACGGCGAGGTCCCCGTCCAGATGCACGAGGTCGGCGGCCAGACCCGGCTGGATGCGGCCCCGCCGGTCGGCAATGCCCAGGAAATCGGCGGGGTAGGCGGAGGCCATGCGCAACGCCTCGTCCAGGGGGATGCCGACCCGCCGCACGCAGTTGCGCACCGCGGTCGCCATGTCCAGCGCCGATCCGGCCAGCGTGCCGTCGGCGGTGACGCAGCGCCCGTCGACGACGCGGATGGTCTGGCCGTAGAGGTCGAAGCCGCCCTCCGCCCCGACCGGCGGCATGGCGTCGGTGACCAGGAACAGCTTGCCGGGCGGCTTCGCCTTCCAGGCGAGCCGCACCGAGGCGTCGTGGACATGGTGGCCGTCCACGATGATGCCGCACCACACCGAATCGTCCTCCAGCGCGGCGCCGACCAGCCCCGGCTCGCGCGAGCCGAGCGGGCTCATGGCGTTGAACAGGTGGGTGACCCCGGTGATGCCGGCGGCGAATCCGGCCTTGGCCTGGGCCCAGCCGGCGGCGCTGTGGCCGGCGGCGACGCGGACCCCGGCCCGCGCCAGCGCGCGCACGACATCCGGGGCGACCGCCTCCGGGGCCAGCGTGACCAGGGCCGGCCGGATGGCGAGGCCCTCCAGCAGGGCGCGGTCGGCCGCGTCCGGCGGTGCGATGAAGCGCGCGTCGTGGACGCCGCGCCGCCCGGCGGCGATGTGCGGCCCCTCCAGATGGATCCCCAGCAGGCCGGGCACCCCGGCCTGCTGCGCGGCGCGGACGGCGGCGATGGCGGCGGCGCGCTTTTCCGCGGCGTCGGTGATGAGGGTGGCGAGCAGGCCGGTGGTGCCGAACCGGCGGTGCGCCGCGGCGATCCGGTGCAGGGTCGCGACGTCGGGCGTGTCGTTGAACAGGACTCCGCCGCCGCCGTTCACCTGCGCGTCGATGAAGCCCGGCGCCAGTATCCCGCCGCCGAGATCCTGGATGTCGGCCCGCGCCGGCACCGCGCTGCGGTCGACCAGCGCGGCGATGGTGCCGCCGTCGATCAGGACGGCGGCGTTGTCGAGCACCGAATCGCCGCTGTGGATGCGGGCGTTGACGAGCGCTTTCAAGGCATCTCCCTCATGGCGGCACCGCGGCCCCGGCACGCGGGCAGGGGCGGGGAACCGGGCCGGCGAGGGGGAACCCCCACGGCCTGCCCCAGGGCTCCGAATCCAGGTTAACGGATTTTGGCGGCAAGGATGGCGTCGAGGTAATCGGTGTCCCATCCTGCCAGCTTTCGTCTGAGCTTGATGCTTGTCGCTTTGGGTGGGGCGGGTTTTTTGGTGGCGCGCCGCAGTCCCGAGCGCGGCCGGGCGGGCTCCTCGGCCTTTCGAACGAGGTTGATGGCGAAATGGCGGACGACAGCCATGTTCTTGGCGCCGTGTCCGGTGCGCAGGCGGGCTTGATCCTCGGCAAAGACGACGTCGAGCACCCAATGCAGCTGGTTCTCGATGCCCCAATGCCCGCGAATGGCCTCAGCCGCGGCCTGGGCGCTCAGCGTGGCGGAAGAAACGTAGTAGCGGGTTTCGAAGCGGCAGCGGTCCTTCAACTCGGCTTTGCTGGCAACCCGAACGATCGAGGCGACGGCGGGCAGACGCACCTCGCCGGGGAAACGGCGCTCGCCGGTCAGCCAATCGACCTCGCGGGCAACCGTGACCGTGCGCTGCTCGATCCGGCCATGGCCCTTGTCGATGTCGGTGGCGTGATCGAGGCCCCCGTCCGGTGCCTCGGCGAAGTAAGTTTCGATCTCATCGCGCAGGGTCGGCTGGTTGGCCTTGACCGCCAGCAGGTAGTCGGCCCCGGCGTCGCGGATGGCTTGGGCGATGGTGGCGTTGCAGGCGATGGCGTCGATGGTCACGATCGCTCCCGTGAGACCGCCGTCGGCCGCCAGGCGCTCCAGAAGAACGGGAATGGCCGCGAGTTCGCCAGCCTTGTCTTGGACGGCTTCCTGCCCGAGCACCAGGCGGCTGGTGGTGGCGAAGGCCGACACCAAATGGAGAGGGGCTTGAGCGCGGCTGCGGTCATGGCTGCGCCGCGAGGTCTTGCCGTCGATGGCGACAAGCTCGGGGCGGTCGGGCCAAGCCTCGCGCACCCAGGCCGTGAAGCAGTCCTGGAACAGGCACGGGTTGATCCGGTTCATGAACACGGTCAGCCAGCGTCCGCTCGGCACCCCGTGATGGTAGGGCTGGAACCGCCGCAGAAAATCGAGCCGGGTTTCACCCCACGCGGCAATCGCCTCATAATCCTCACAATCGGCGATCGTCCCGCAGACCACCAGAAGCAGAATCTCCGGCAAGGGATAGGCCACCCGCCACGGATCGCGCGGATCGTCGATCAGCGAAAAATGATCCAGCAGCGCCTTCAGACGCGATTTCTGACCAACTTCGGCTGCGATGAAACTCATGGCACGGCACCCCCGATCCGGTTCGGCCCAACCGAATCAGAAACCGCGCCTTTCGTAAACCAGCGTTAACCCGACTTCGGAGCCCTGCGGCCTGCCCGGACGCATTGGACTTTCGTGGTAGTAAGCTATAGCGTTGGTCAGGGGTTGCCAGCCGCAAGGGATTTCTGGCAGAAAAAAGGCCGCTGAAACCAGCGGCCTGAGTTTAGGGAGGAAACGCCCAAGAAGGGCGAAGCAGCAATCGCTTGCTGCACTGCAAAATTAACAAGTTCCTAAGCGGGTGCAACCCCCAAGCGTCGGCCCCTTCGCGGGGCCGGTGCTTTTTCAAGGGATCTGTTGCTGGCAGGCCACAGCCCGGGTTCCACGCGGGGGCGCGTCGCCTGGACCGTTGCGGAGGGAGGCTTCGTTCGTGGATCAGCCGACGACCGGCGCCGGCCGGGACAAACCGTCCGCGCTCCAGCGCTTCGACGATCTCGCGGCGGCCCTGGGCGACCGCCGCCCCGCCGTCTTCCTGGACTATGACGGCACCCTCACGCCGATCGTGGAGCGGCCGGACCTGGCGGTCCTCGATCCCGCCGTGCGGGCGCTGATCCGGCGCCTCGCCGCCTTGTGCCCGGTCGCCGTGGTCAGCGGGCGCGACCTCGACGACGTGGCCCGCCATGTCGGGCTGGAAGAGCTGGTCTACGCCGGAAGCCACGGTTTCGACATCCGCGGCCCCGGCCTGCGCCGGCAGATCGGGACGGAGTACCGGGACGCGCTGGAGGCGGCGGGCGATGCCCTGGCGGAGCGGCTGTCCGGCGTTTCCGGCGCGCTGGTCGAGCGCAAGCGCTTCGCCGTCGCCGTGCACACCCGCCAGGTCGATCCGGCGGACAAGCCCGGCGTGGCGGAGGCGGTGCGGGCGGTGCTGTCGGGGTCCGGGCGGCTGCGCGCCACCGGGGGCAAGGAGATTTTCGAGCTGCGCCCCGACCTGCCGTGGGACAAGGGCCGCGCCGTGCTGGCCCTGCTCGACGCGCTGGGGTTGGGCGGGGCGGATGTGGTGCCGCTCTACCTGGGCGACGACGAGACCGACGAGGACGCCTTCCGCGCCATCGCCGGCCGCGCCATCGCCGGCCGCGGCATCGGCCTGCGCGTCATGGAGGCGCCGGGTCCCACCACCGCCGGCTGGAGCCTGCGCAGCCCGACGGAGGCCGCGGCCTTCCTGGAACGCCTGGCCGATTGGCTGGCCGCCCGCCCTCCCGCACCGCGCCGTCGGGTTTGATGCCAGGGGCGGACGTCAGGACGTTCCGGCCCCGGCATGAGTTGGGGCGCGAAGCCGGGGGGCTTGCGCCCCGTTCACCCAAGCTTTACCGGAGCGGGCGCAGACTGGCACCGACCGCAAAAGGAAAGAGGTCCACCATGGGCATCAGCCCGACCGGGGCCGGCACCCTGCCGATGCCGGCGTCGCCCCAGGCTTCGGCGCTGGCCGGCCTTGTGGAGGCGCAGGCCCGCGTCGAGGAGGCGGTGGGCGCGCTCGCCGCCGGCAACCTCGATCCCGCCGTGGTGGTGAGCGTCACCGCCGCCCAGACGGACTTCGCGGCCAGCGCCAAGGTGATGCAGGCCGCGCAGGAGAACACGAACCGGCTGCTCGACCTGCTGGCCTGAACCGGCCGGCCCCAAACGGAGCGGTCAGGAGACCGAGGAGCCCTCGGGCACGACCACATGCATGCGGCGGTCGATCCAGCCCAACTCGCCGAAGTCCCATTCCGCCTCCCTGGCCTTGCGGGCCAGAATGCTCAGGAGCTGGTGGACCTGGGTTCGGGAGAGGGCCAGTTCGCAGCGCGGGCCGGCGGCGTCCGAGAAGCGCATCACCAGCCCCGGTGCCGTCGGCGTGAAATCGACCCGGATCAGCAGGGTCGACTCCGGCTCCGGCGGGGGCGGCTCGGTCGGGGCGCCGCCACCGGACGCCGGGTCGGCCTGGGCGGAGGACACGGCGGCGACATGCTCGAACAGCAGCACGTCCTCCCGGTGGGCGGCGGCGGTCCGGCTGATGTCCGGGCTGGAGTTCATGAGCAGCTCGATCAGCTTGCCGATGATGGCGCGGGTCAGCCGCCGGGTCAGCGCCAGGGCCGCGGGGGCCGCCCCGGCGCCCGAAGCGATCAGAACGAGCCGGTCCTCGTACGGGTTGTGGCGGATGTCGAGGCGGGTCGCCTTCATCAGGGGATCGCTGCGTTGCGGGCGCTCGTCTTGGCTGGGCATCGGCGTCTCTTCCGGCGGGGGTGGGGCGCCCATCATAGGGCCAGATCATAGGGCCAGATAGGCGCGGCGCACCGATTCATCGTCCAGCAGCGCCTGCATCGGCCCGGAGAACCGGATCCGCCCCTTTTCGATGACGCTGGCGCGGTCGGCGACGGCGGAGGCGAAGGCGAGGTTCTGCTCGGAGAGCAGGACCGACAGCCCCTGCGCCTTCAGCGCGCGGACGGCGTCGGCCATCTGCCGCACGATGCGCGGGGCCAGCCCCTCCGACGGTTCGTCGAGGAGGAGAAGGCTCGGGTTGCCCATCAGCGTGCGGGCCAGGGTCAGCATCTGCTGCTCGCCGCCGCTCATCCGCCCGCCGCGGCGGCCGCGCATCTCCGCCAGATTGGGGAAGAGGGCGTAGAGCCGGTCCGGCGTCCAGGCCGGCGCGCCGGGGCGGGGCGGCTGGCGCCCGACCTCCAGGTTCTCCTCCACCGTCAGCTCGGTGAAGACGCGCCGGTCCTCCGGCACGTAGCCCAGGCCGAGCCGGGCGATTCGGTGCGGCGGCAGCGACGAGACGTCGCGGCCGGCGAAGACGACGCTTCCCGCGCGGGCGTCGAGCAGCCCCATGATCGCCTTCAGGGTGGTGCTCTTGCCGGCGCCGTTGCGCCCCATCAGCGCCACCACCTCGCCCCGGCCGACGGCGAGTTCGACCCCGGCCAGGATGTGGGCGCGGCCGTACCAGGCCTGGAGGCCGTGCACCCGCAGAAGCGGCTCGGCCGGCGGCTCGACGGCGGTCATTCCGCATCTCCCAGATAGACCGCCCGCACCCGCGGGTCGGCGCGCACCGCCTCGGGCGGCCCCTCGGCGATCAGCTGGCCGCGGTCGAGCACGATGATCCGGGTGGCGTGGCCGAAGACCACGTCCATGTCGTGCTCGGTGAACAGGACGGCGAGCCCGCGCTCGCGGGCCAGGGCGGAGGTCAGGGTCATCAACGCCTGCCGTTCGGTCGGGGCCATGCCGGCGGTGGGCTCGTCCATCAGCAGGACCACCGGGTCGCCGGCCAGCGCCATGGCCAGCTCCACGCGCTTCAGGTCGCCGTAGGCGAGGACGCCGCAGGGCCGGTCGGCCTGGGCGCCCATGCCGACCCGCTCCAGGAGCGCCTGGGCCTCATCCCGGTAGGCGGCGCCGGCCGGGCGCCACAGGCCGAACAGCCGCCGCCGGTGCGACAGCAGGACCATCTGAACGTTCTCGCGCACCGTCATGGAGGCGAAGGTGGCGGTGATCTGGAAGGTGCGCCCGACCCCCAGCCGCCAGATGCGGCGCGGCGGCAGCCCGACCAGATCGACGCCGTCGAGCCGCACCGTGCCGGCGTCGGGACGGAGCTGCCCGTTCAGCAGGTTGAAGCAGGTCGACTTGCCCGCCCCGTTCGGGCCGATGAGCGCCAGCCGTTCGCCGCCCTCCAGCGCGAAGGACACGCCGCGCACCGCCTTCACCCCGCCGAAGGCGCGTTGCAGATTCTCGACGACGAGGCGGCTCACGCCGCGACCCTCCGCATCCAGAGGTCGCGGACGAATCCGGTCACACCCTTGGGGAAGGCCAGCACCAGCACCACGATGACGAGGCCGAGGACGAGCCGCCACCACTCGGTCACGCGCATGACCTCGGTTTCCAGCAGGTGGAACAGGGCGGCCCCCACCACCGGGCCGCTCAGGGTCTGGAGGCCGCCCATCAGCACCATCACCAGCGCGTCCACCGACACCGGCACCGCCATCAGCGTCGGGAACACGCTGCCCTTGGCGAAGGCGTAGAGTCCGCCGGCCAGCCCGGCCGCCGATCCGGCCAGGGCGAAGGCGAGCCACTGGTGGCGGCGCACGTCGATGCCCACCGATTCGGCCCGCAGCGCCGAGTCGCGGCCGGCCCGCAGCGCGTAGCCGAAGGGAGCGAAGGCGGCCCGGCGCAGGAGCAGGAGCGCGCCCCCGGCCAGCGCCAGGGTCAGCAGGTAATAGGCGGCCTTCGAGGCCGCCCAGCCCGGCGGCCAGATCCCCAGGATGCCGTTGTCGCCGCCGGTCACGCCGTACCACTGGAACACCACCGACCAGGCGATCTGGGCGAAGGCCAGGGTCAGCATGGCGAAATAGAGGCCCGACCGCCGCACGCAGAACCAGCCGGCGGCCAGCGCCCCCAGGCCGGCGGCCAGCGGTGCGGCGGCCAGCGCCAGCGGCATCGGCGCTTCCAGATGGTGGACCAGGAGGGCGGCCCCGTAGGCGCCGAGCCCGAAATAGGCGGCGTGCCCGAAGGACACCAGCCCGCCGAGCCCGATCAGCAGATGCAGGCTCGCCGCCACCAGAGCCAGGATGACCACCTCGGTCAGCAGGATCAGCGCGTAGTCGCCGGCCAGCAGGGGGGCCGCCGCCAGCAGGGCCAGCAGGGCGGCCGGGATCCAGCCGACGGCTCCGGCCGCCGGCGCCATGGCCGGGCCGGCGGCCGGAGGGGTGGGGGGCGCCTCCTCGGCCCGGCCGAGCAGGCCATGGGGGCGGATCACCAGGACCACGGCCATGAACAGGAACACCAGCACCAGCGTGATCTCCGGGAAGATCAGGATGCCGAAGGCCTGGAGCTGGCCGATGAGGAGCGCGGCGACGAAGGCGCCGGGCAGGCTGCCCATGCCGCCGACCACCACCACCACGAAGGCTTCGACCACGATGGACATGTCCATGTGCAGGTTCACCGCCTCGCGCGGGACCTGGAGCGCGCCCCCCAGCCCGGCCAGCGCCGAGCCGAGGAACAGCACGCCGGTGAACAGCCGGGCCGGGTCGACACCGAGCGCGGCCGCCATGGCGCGGTCCTGGGTCGCCGCACGGACCAGGGTGCCCCAGCGCGTGCGGTTGAACAGCAGCCACAGCGCCCCCAGCACCAGCGGCCCCAGCGCCATCAGGACGAGGTCGTAGAGCGGGAAGGGCTGGCCCAGCACCTCGACCGAGCCCTTGAGCCCGGGCGCGCGGCGCCCGAGCAGATCCTCCGGCCCCCAGATGAAGGAGGCGGCGTCCTGGACGACCAGCACCACCCCGAAGGTGGCGAGCAGCTGGAACAGCTCCGGCGAGCGGTAGAGCCGGCGCAGCAGGACGACCTCCATCAGCGCGCCCAGCGCGCCGACGGCCAGCGAGGCCACCGCGACGGCCCCCCAGAAGCCCAGCGCCGTCCCACCCCAGCGCTCGACCAGCGACCAGCCGAGATAGGCGCCCAGCATGTAGAAGGAGCCGTGCGCGAAATTGACGATCCGCGTCACGCCGAACACGATGGTCAGCCCCGAGGCGACCAGGAACAGCGTCGCCGCCGTCGCAAGGCCGCTCAGGAACTGGACGAGGTAGAAGGACATCGCAAGCGTTCCGTCATGGCCGCGCC
>JAEZHQ010000427.1 GCA_023416455.1 Pseudomonadota bacterium
GCCTCGGCGCCACCGGCTTCATCGACCGCGCGGCGCTGCTGGAGAAGGGGCCGCCGCTCCAGAAGGAGCGCTGGGCCGGCGCCGTCGATTCGGTGGGCAGCCAGACCCTGGTCAACGTCCTGTCGCAAACCGTCTACGGCGGTGCGGTGGCGGCCTGCGGGCTGGCCGGCGGCGCCGACCTGCCGGGCACCGTGCTGCCCCACATCCTGCGCGGCGTCGCCCTGCTCGGCGTCGATTCCGTGGCGGCGCCGCAGGCCAGGCGCGACCGCGCCTGGAAGCGGCTGGCCCGCCATCTCGACCGGACCCGTCTCAAGGCCGTCTATACGGTCGAGCCGATGTCCCGGCTGCCCGAACTGGCCGAGCGCATCCTCGCCGGCCAAGTGCGCGGCCGCACCGTCATCGACGTCGCCCGCTGATCCCGGCCGCCCCGGCGGCGGAGCGGATCATACCCGAGACGCCGCCGCATCGGCCACCGGGAGCCACAGCACGTCCTCGATGCGCTCCGCCCCGCTGCACAGCATGACCAGCCGGTCGAAGCCGAGGGCGATGCCGCTGCTCTCCGGCATGCCGTGCTCCAGCGCCGCCAGGAAATCCTCGTCCACCGGAAAGCGCTCGCCGTAGAGCCGCTCCTTCAGGTCCATGTCGGCGGCGAAGCGGGCGCGCTGGACGGCGGGGTCGGTCAGCTCGCCGAAGGCGTTGGCCAGTTCCAGCCCGCAGGCGTACAGCTCGAACCGCTCGGCCAGCCGCGGGTCCTCGGGCTTCGGGCGGGACAAGGCGGCCATGCAGACCGGATAGTCGGTCAGCACGCACGGCACCTCCGCGCCGAGATGGGGCTCGATGCGCTCGAACATGACGCGGAAGAAGACGTCCTCCCAGCGGTCGCCGGCGTGCGGAGCGATGCCGGCGCGCGCGGCGGCGGCGGCCAGCGGCGCCGGGTCCGGGTCGTGGCTGCCGTCGTAGGCGGCCAGCAGGTCGATGCCGGCGTGCTCGCGGAAGGCGTCCTGCACGGTCAGCACGCGCCAGGGGCGGAAGGGGTCGCAGGCGATCCCCCGGAAGAGGAAGCGCCGCCGCCCGGCGGCCTCGGCGGCGGCCCGCACCAGTTCCTCGCAGTCCTCGACCAGCCGCCGGTACCCCTCCCCCGCCCGGTACCATTCGAGCATGGAGAACTCCGGCGCGTGAGTGTCCGAGCGTTCGCCGTTCCGGAAGACGTGGGCGAGCTGGTAGAGGCGCGGCAGCCCCGCCACCAGCAGCTTCTTCATGGCGAACTCGGGGCTGGTGTGCAGGTAGAGGCGCCGGCGCTCGTCGGGATGGGGGCCTTCGAGGTCCGTGGCGAAGGCCCGCAGATGCGGCTCCATGCCCGGCGACCGCTGGAGGGCCGGGGTGTCCACCTCGACGAAGGCATGCTCGGCGAAGAAGCCGCGCACCGCCGACAGGACGCGCCCGCGCACCGCCAGGTGCGGCCGGCGGCGGGCGAAGGCGGTGGGGTGCCAAGCGGGCGTCTCGGTGGGCGTCTCGGTGGGCATGGCGGAATCCGGTGATGGGGAATGGGGCTGCTTATCAGAGGACGGAAGGCCGGAAAACGGACAATCCGCGGTTCCGGACGGCCGCCGCCCGCTCCGGAGGAGGTATTTCCGCGCAAAGATGGCGCGCGCGGGGCGATCGGGCAGCGCCCGCCGTTGCCACCCGCCCGCCAAGCTGCTAGGTTCCGCGCCGCCTGTCTCCTGGAAATCACGAGTACGCCATGAAGGTCAACGCCAACACGATGCGTCCCGGCCATGTGCTGGAGCACAACGGAAAGCTCTGGGTCATCACCAAGACCGCCATTGTCCAGCCGGGCAAGGGCGGCGCCTTCATCCAGTTGGAAATGAAGGACGTGCGCACGGGCACGAAGTCGATCGAGCGCTTCCGCACCCAGGAGACGGTCGAGCGCGCCCGCCTGGACGAGCACGAGATGACCTTCCTCTTCGCCGAGGGCGACAGCTACACCTTCATGGACAAGGAGAGCTTCGAGCAGGTGACCATCCCGCGGGACATCATCGGCGAGCCCGCCGTGTTCCTCCAGGACGGCATGGAAGTCACCGTGCAGAGCCACGAGGGCAGCCCGCTGGGCGTCGAGATCCCCGGCAAGGTGACCCTGCGGATCGTCGAGGCCGACCCGGTGGTGAAGGGGCAGACCGCCTCCTCCTCCTACAAGCCGGCCAAGCTGGAGAACGGCGTGTCGGTGCTGGTGCCGCCCCACATCGAGGCCGGCACCCGCGTCGTGGTCGACACCGGCACCGGCGAGTATGTCGAGCGCGCCAAGGACTGAGTGTTCGTCTTTTTTGCGCACCGGCTCTCGCTTCCCGCGGGGGCCGGTGTATTCTTTTTCCGGTTCCGCACGAGAAAAGCACGCCCATGGCCACCCGCTCCGCCCTTATCAATGTGATGGTCCGCGCCGCCGAGAAGGCCGCCCGGGGCCTTGTCCGCGACTTCGGCGAGGTCGAGCACCTCCAGGTGTCGCGCAAGGGTCCGGCGGACTTCGTCTCCGCCGCCGACACCAAGGCGGAACGCCTGCTGCGGGAGGAGCTTCAGAAGGCCCGTCCCGACTTCGGCTTCCTGATGGAGGAGACGGGCGCCAGCAAGGGCAGCGATCCGACCGCCCGCTGGATCGTCGATCCCCTCGACGGCACCACCAACTTCCTGCATGGGCTGCCGCACTGGGCCATCTCCATCGCGGCGGAGAAGAACGGCGAGATCGTCGCCGGCGTGGTCTACGAACCCGTCCATGACCAGATGTTCTGGGCCGAAAAGGGCCAGGGCGCCTTCCTCAACCACCAGCGCCTGCGCGTCTCGGAGCGCCGCCAGCTTGGCGACGCGGTGATCGCCACCGGCATTCCCTTCAAGGGGCGCGGCGACCACGCCGGCTTCCTGGTCGAGGCCGAGGCGATCATGAAGGAGGTCGCGGGCATCCGCCGCTTCGGCGCCGCCTCGCTCGACCTCGCCTTCGTGGCGGCGGGCCGCTTCGACGGCTTCTGGGAGCGCGGCCTCGCCCCGTGGGACGCCGCGGCCGGCCAGCTTCTCGTCACCGAGGCCGGCGGCTTCGTCGGCGAGATCGGCGGCGGCCGCAACCCGGTGTTCGGCGGTTCCATCCTGGCCGCCAACGCGCATCTGCACCTGACGCTCGCCAAGATCCTGCGCAGCGTGGGTGACCGGAAGGCCGCCGCGCCGGCCGGCGCCGGAAGCGCCTGACCTGAGGAGACTCCCGCCCGTCCCAAAGATGGTGGCGGAGCCGCGCTTTGGTGGGACGGGCGCCGGACGCTCCGAAGGGCGTTGTCGCTACGCCAATCGAAGGGCTATGGTACCAACACCTTTCCATGTAGGTGGAATCATCGCGCCGGTCACCAGGGGGATCATCGGACGCATGAGCCGTTCTGCGAATGCGCCCAAGGGGCGGACGGCGCCATGGCGCATCCTGCGCGCCCTGGCGTTCGGGGCCGCACTGGCCGTCGCGCCGGCCACCGTCGCCCCGGCCGCCGTCGCCCAGCCGTCCCCACCGCCCCGGCTGACGCTGGAGACCGCCCAGCCCCTGCCGGTTCCGCCGCGCCCCGAGTTGCGCACCCCGAAGAGAGCCAAGGCGCCGCCGCGCTTCGTCCTGCCGCAGGTGCTGGAGGCCCCGCCCCTCCCGGAGATGAGCGTCGCCGCGTCGCCGGCACCGCCGCCGCCGCCGGAGGGCGCCCCGCCGGTGCAGACC
>JAEZHQ010000498.1 GCA_023416455.1 Pseudomonadota bacterium
GCCCGGGGCGGCCGGCGCGCCCGGGGCCGGCGGCGCGCCCAGCGGCGGCGGCAGCATGGACGGCGTCACCGTGTCGCCGTCGTGCAGAACCACGATGTTGCGCACCACGTTCTGCATCTGCCGCACGTTGCCGGGCCAATGATAGAGGCGCAGCGCGTGCTCCGTCTCGGGCGCGAAGCGGACGAAAGCCTTGCCCTCCTCCCGCGCGAACTCGACCAGGCACCGGCGGGCGATCTCCAGCACGTCGTCCTCGCGCTCGCGCAAGGGGGGCAGGTGCACCGGCACGACGTGCAGGCGGTAATAGAGATCCTCGCGGAAGCGCCCCTCCTCCACCTCGCGCAGCGGGTCGCGGTTGGTGGCGCAGACGATGCGCAGGTCCACCTTCTCCAGCCGGCTGCCGCCGACCGGGGTGAAGGTCCCGGTCTGGATGAAGCGCAGCAGCTTGGTTTGCAGGTCGGGGGCCAGCTCGCAGATCTCGTCCAGGAACAGGGTGCCGCCGTCGGCGCGCGCGGCGGCGCCGGCGCGGTCGGCCAGAGCCCCGGTGAAGGACCCCTTGATGTGGCCGAAGATCTCGCTCTCCATCAGATCCTTGGGGATGGCCCCGCAGTTGATGGCGATGAAGGGCTTGGCGGCGCGCGGACTCTGCCGGTGGATGGCCTCGGCGCAGACCTCCTTGCCCGTCCCGGACTCGCCGGTGATGAAGACCGTGGCGCGGGAGGAGGCGGCGCTGTCGATGATGCGGTAGATCGCCTGCATGGCCAGCGACGAGCCGATGAAGCCGTGGTAGCGGCTGCGGCCCAGATCCTTCTCGAAGGTCTCGACGATCTGGGCGAGGCGCAGCCGCTCCATGGCGTTGCGCACGGTGATGACCAGCCGGTCCGACGAGAAGGGCTTCACCAGGAAGTCGTAGGCACCGCAGCGCATCGCCTCCACCGCCACGCCGACCGAGCCGTGGGCGGTGATGATGATGACGGCGCAGGGCAGGGCCTGGAGGCTGATGCGCTTCAGCACCTCCATCCCGTGCATGTCCGGAAGCTGGAGGTCGAGCAGCACGATCCGCGGCGCACCGTCGGCCAGCTGCTCCAGCGCCGCCGCCCCCGTCTCCACCGCGACGACGGGCCAGGATTCCCGCTTCAGGAACTCTGCGTAGACGCGGGCCAGCGAGGGGGTGTCTTCGATAAGCAGGACGGGTGTGGTGCCGGAAGCCATGATCCGATCGGCGCAAGCGGGAACGGCGGACGGGAAGCGGGCGCAGCAGCAAACCCATAAAATGCACTCTACGCGATGGCACGCGCGCCGCGAAAGACCCGGAATGGCTTCCCGCAACGAAATATCCCCTTATGGGCACCGCGACGGGAGAGCCCGCCAGGGTTTTACAATCCGGTCATGGGGCGTATTTCACATTGCAATTTTGTGAGGTGGAGCGCGACGACTCTTGTCCCTGACGCCCTGATGGAATATTTAGATTCTACATATTCCATAGCGCACTCAGCGGCGCCCAGCGACGAGGGCTCATTCTTGTCTGAAACACCCGTCCTGTCCGGCACGCGCATCCTGCTCGTCATCGCGGGCGGCATCGCCGCCTACAAATGCCTGGAGCTGATCCGCCGCCTCAAGGAACGCGGCGTCTCGGTGCGCGCCGTCCTGACCGAGGCGGGGGCGCGCTTCGTCACGCCGCTGTCGGTGCAGGCCCTGACCGAGGACACCGTCTACCAGGACCTGTGGTCGCTGACCGACGAATCGCAGATGGGGCACATCCGGCTGTCGCGCGACGCCGACCTGGTGGTGGTGGCGCCGGCAACCGCCGACCTGCTGGCGCGCATGGCCGCCGGGCTGGCCGACGACCTCGCCACCACGGTTCTGCTGGCCACCGACAAGCCGGTTCTGGTGGCCCCCGCCATGAACGTCCGCATGTGGGAGCACCCGGCCACCCAGGCCAACCTGGACCTGCTGGAGCGGCGCGGCGTGCGCCGGGTCGGCCCCAACAAGGGCGAGATGGCCTGCGGCGAGTACGGCCCCGGCCGCATGGCCGAACCGATGGAGATCCTCCAGGCCATCGCCGCCTACTTCACCGAGCGCGACGCCCCCCGCCCCCTGGCCGGCCGCCGCGCGCTGGTCACCAGCGGCCCCACCCACGAGCCCCTCGACCCGGTGCGCTACATCGCCAACCGCTCCTCGGGCAAGCAGGGCCACGCCATCGCCGAGGCGCTGGCCCGGCTGGGCGCGAAGGTCACGCTGGTGAGCGGCCCGACCGGCCTGCCCGACCCGCCCGGCTGCGCCGTCCACCCGGTCGAGACGGCGCGCGAGATGCTGGCGGCCTGCGAGGCCGCCCTGCCCGCGGACATCGCCGTCTGTGCCGCCGCCGTCGCCGACTGGCGGGTGGAAACACTGGCCGAGCGCAAGCTGAAGAAGGACGACCAGGGGCCGCCGGTGCTGGCGCTGACCGAGAATCCCGACATCCTGGCCACCCTGTCCGCCCCCGGCCCCCGGCGCCCGGACCTTGTGGTCGGCTTCGCGGCGGAGACCGGCAACGTCCTGGAGCACGCCGCGGCCAAGCGCCTGCGCAAGGGCTGCGACTGGATCGTCGCCAACGACGTGTCGCTGGGCACCACCACCTTCGGCGGCGCCGACAACACCGTCCACCTGATCCGCGACGGAACGGTGGAGGACTGGCCCACCATGGGCAAGGACGCGGTCGCCGCCCGCCTCGCCACCGCCATCGCCGCGCATTTCCAGGAGAAGACCCCGTGAGCCTCCGCGTCCCCATCGTCCGCCTTCCCCACGCCGAAGGGCTGGATCTGCCGGCCTACGCGACGGCGCACGCGGCCGGGCTCGACCTCCTCGCCGCGGTGGCGGCACCGCTGGTGCTGGAGCCGGGCCGGCGCGCGCTGGTCCCGACCGGCGTCGCCATCGCCCTGCCCGAAGGCTGGGAGGCGCAGGTGCGCCCGCGCTCCGGCCTGGCGCTCAGGAACGGGGTGACCGTCCTCAACAGCCCCGGCACCGTCGATGCCGACTACCGTGGGGAGGTCGGGGTCATCCTGGTCAATCACGGGGACGCCCCCTTCACGGTGGAGCGCGGCCAGCGCATCGCCCAGCTGGTCGTCGCCCGGGTCGAGCGCGTCGACTGGGCCGAGACGGCGGCCCTTCCCGACACCGCCCGCGGGACCGGCGGCTTCGGCTCCACGGGTCAATTCAGCCAGGAGTCCCAGTGATGCTCCGCATCTCCAAGAAGCTGATGTTCGCCATCGAGGCGGTGCTGGACATCGCCTACAACGCCGGCACCGAACCCGTGCAGTCCGGCGAGATCACCCGCCGCCAGGGCATTCCCAAGCGCTACCTGGAACAGGTGCTCCAGCAGCTGGTGCGCGACGGCATCCTGGCCGGGGTCCGCGGCCCCCGCGGCGGCTACCGGCTGGCCCGCGAGCGCCGCAGGATCACCCTGGGGGAGATCGTGCGCGTGGTCCGCTCCATGGAGACCGCCACCGACCCCATCGAGGAGCCGGCCGGCTCCATCCTGGGCCACAAGGTCGTCCGCCCGCTGTGGAGCGACCTCCAGGAGGAATGCATGAAGAAGCTCGAAGACATCACCATCGAGGATCTCTGCCTGCGTGCCCGTGCCGCCGGGGTGGAAAGCGAGACGGAAGACCGCATCGACTTTACGATTTAAACCGATCGGCAAAGCGCGTAGGTTCTTCCGAGTTGTGAAAAGGCGGACGAAACCACGAAAGCAAAGGGTGAAAAAATGCCGACTCCCGAGTTCCGCGGCAAAATCTACGACAGCATTCTCGACACCGTCGGCGCCACGCCGCTGGTGCGCGTCCGGCGCCTGGCGGAGGACGCCGGGGTGAAGGCGCAGATCGTCGGCAAGCTGGAGTTCTTCAACCCGCTGGCCAGCGTGAAGGACCGCATCGGCTTCGCCATGATCGAGTCGGCCGAGCGCGCCGGCACCATCGCGCCGGGCCGCACCACGCTGGTCGAGCCGACCTCGGGCAACACCGGCATCGCGCTGGCCTTCGTCGCCGCCGCCAAGGGTTACCGGCTGATCCTGACCATGCCGGAGAGCATGTCGGTCGAGCGCCGCAAGATGCTGAAGCTGCTCGGCGCCGAGCTGGTGCTGACGCCGGCGCCGGAGGGCATGAAGGGCGCCATCCGCAAGGCCGAGGAGATCGTGTCCTCCGACCCCGACGCCTACATGCTCCAGCAGTTCAAGAACGCCGCCAACCCCGAGATTCACCGCGCCACCACGGCGGAGGAGATCTGGAAGGACACCGACGGCCAGGCGGACATACTGGTGTCGGGCGTCGGCACCGGCGGCACGCTGACCGGCGTCGGCGAGGTCATCAAGGCCCGCAAGCCCGGCTTCCAGGTCGTCGCGGTGGAGCCGGAGGACAGCCCGGTCCTGTCCGGCGGCATGCCCGGCCCGCACAAGATCCAGGGCATCGGTGCCGGCTTCGTCCCGGACATCCTGAAGAAGGATCTGATCGACGAGGTGGTGCGCATCTCCAACCAGCGCGCCTTCGAGACCGCCCGCAAGGTGGCCCGCCTGGAAGGGCTGCCGGTCGGCATCTCCTCGGGCGCCGCCCTGGCGGCGGCGCTGGAGATCGGCGCCCGCCCGGAGAACGAAGGCAAGCTGATCGTCGTCGTCCTGCCCTCCTTCGCCGAGCGCTACCTTTCCACCGCCCTGTTCGAAGGGCTGGAGTGACATCGAAGGCGCCCGATGGATCCATCGGGCGCCTTCGCACCACACATCGGGCGCCTTCGCGCCGCACCCGCCGGCGCCGATGTCGGTAACAAGTCAAGTTGGCCGGTTTTCGTAACAAGTGAGTTGGCCGCTCTGTTCACGCTTTGCCCCGGGGGCATGCCCCCGGGGCAAAGCGTGGGCGCGTGGAGCGGGGTCACGCAGCCTGC
>JAEZHQ010000649.1 GCA_023416455.1 Pseudomonadota bacterium
GCTCCCGCCGCCCAGGCTCCCGCCGCCGAGGCCGCGGCCGACCCGGTGGTCGCGCGCGTCAACGGCGAGGCGCTCCACCGCTCCGATGTGCTGCGCATGGTGAACCAGCTGCCGCCGCAGGTGCAGCAGATGCCGCTGGAGATGATCTACCCGGCGGTGCTGGAGCAGCTCATCAACGCCAGGCTGGTGACCACGGCCGGCTACAAGGCCGATCTCGCCAACACGCCGGAGGTCAAGGACGAGCTGAAGCGCGCCGAGGAGCGCGCGGTGCAGCGCGCCTACATCCAGAAGGAGGTGGCGGCGCGCATCACGCCGCAGAAGCTGGACGAGGCCTACAAGCAGTTCCTGGAGCAGAACCCGCCCCAGGAGGAGGTGAAGGCCGCCCACATCCTTCTGGAGAAGGAGGACGAGGCCAAGGCGGTCATCGCCGAGCTGGCCAAGGGCGGCGACTTCGCCAAGATTGCCAAGGAGAAGTCCAAGGACACCGCCGCCGCCGCGCAGGGCGGCGACCTCGGCTACTTCACCAAGGAGACCATGGTGGAGCCCTTCGCCGACGCCGCCTTCGCCATGAAGAAGGGCGAGGTCAGCAAGACCCCGGTGCAGACCCAGTTCGGCTGGCACGTCATCAAGGTCGAGGACAAGCGCGTCCAGCCGCAGCCGTCGCTGGAGGAGGTGAAGCCGCAGCTTGAGCAGCAGCTCTCCCGCGACATCGTCACCGCCCTGGTGGACGATCTGCGCAACGGCGCCACGGTCGAGACCTTCCAGCTCGACGGCTCGCCGATGCCCAAGGAGGAGCCGGCCGCGGCCCCCAAGGCGGAGGAGCCGAAGAAGGCCGACGAGCCCAAGAAGAAGTAAGGACGCCACCCGTCCCCGCCCCCCGCGGCGGGGACGGTGACAGGGACGGGGGCGCCCGCCCCCGTCCGCCCCCTTTCCCGCACCGCCCTTCCGCACGGACGCCCTTCCCCATGGCCACGACCGTCTCCTCCCTGGCCCCCGCCGGCTTCCCGACGCTCCCGCCCGTGGCAGGCGTCCGCCTCGCCACCGCCAACAGCGGCATCCGCTACAAGGGCCGCGACGACCTGCTGCTGGCCGTGCTCGACCCCGGCACCACGGTGGCCGGCGTGCTGACCCGGTCGCTGACCTGCTCGGCGCCGGTCATCTGGTGCCGCGACAGCCTGCCGCGCGGCTCGGCCCGCGCGCTGGTGGTCAACGCCGGCAACGCCAACGCCTTCACCGGCAAGGCCGGCGACGCCACCGTGCAGGCGACCGTCCAGGCGGCGGCGGCGGTCGCCGGCTGCGCGCCGGACGAGGTCTACGTCGCTTCCACCGGGGTGATCGGCATCCCGCTCGCCCCCGACGCCATCGCCCGCTCGCTGCCCGGGCTGGCCGGCGGGCTGGCCGCCGACCCGGCGGCGTGGGAGGCCGCCGCCCGCGCCATCATGACCACCGACACCTTCGCCAAGGGCGCCACCCGCCAGGCGGTGATCGGCGGCACCACGGTGACCATCGCCGGCTTCGCCAAGGGCTCCGGCATGATCGCCCCGGACATGGCGACCATGCTGGGCTTCCTCTTCACCGACGCGGCCATCGCCGCCCCGGTCCTCCAGGCCATGCTGTCGGAGTTCACCGAGCGGACCTTCAATTCCATCACCGTGGACGGCGACACCTCCACAAGCGACACGCTTTTGCTGTTCGCCACCGGCCGGGCCGGCAACGCCCCGGTGACGCGCGCCGACGACCCCGGGCTGGCCGACCTCCGCCAGGCGCTGGAAGCGGTGATGCTTGACCTCGCCTTGCAGATCGTGCGCGACGGCGAGGGGGCGACCAAGTTCGTCTCGATCACCCTGACCGGGGCCGACAGCGACGCCGCCGCCAAGCGCATCGCCCTGACCGTCGCCAACTCGCCCCTGGTGAAGACCGCCATCGCCGGCGAGGACGCCAACTGGGGCCGCATCGTCGCCGCCATCGGCCGCGCCGGCGAGCGCGCCGACCGCGACCGCATCCGCATCACCATCGGCGGCACGCTGATCTGCGCCGACGGCATGGAGGTGCCGGGTTACGACGAGGCGCCGGTGGCCGCCCACATGAAGGGCCGGGAGATCGACGTGCGCATCGACCTCGGGCTCGGCGCCGGCACCGCCCGGGTGTGGACCTGCGACCTCACCCACGGCTACATCGACATCAACGGCTCCTACCGCAGCTGAGCGGTCGGCCCACGACAACGAGGAGCGAGCGCCGGCATGGCCTGTTTCGATCCCGCCTCCACGCCGCCCCCCGGCTCGCTGCCGGTGCTGCTGGTCGTCGCCGTGGCGCTGGTGGACGGCGACGGGCGGGTCCTGCTGGCCCAGCGCCCGCCCGGCAAGGCGCTGGCCGGCCTGTGGGAGTTCCCCGGCGGCAAGGTCCACGCCGACGAGACCCCGGAGGCCGCCCTGGTCCGCGAGCTGAGGGAGGAGCTGGGCATCGACACCGCGGCGAGCTGCCTCGCCCCCTTCACCTTCGCCTCCCACAGCTACCCGACCTTCCACCTGCTGATGCCGCTCTACGTCTGCCGGGTCTGGGAAGGCACGGTGACGGCGCAGGAGGGGCAGCGGCTCGCCTGGGTCTATCCCAACCGCATGGCCGACTACCCCATGCCCCCGGCCGACGTGCCGCTGGTGGCGATGCTGCGCGACCTCCTGTAGGCCCGCCGCCATGCCCACGCCCGGCGGCCGCACGGCGCTTGCGGAGATCCTGGAGGACCGGCTGGCCCGCTTCGAGCGGTCCGGCGGCCGCGACCTCGTCTGCGTGGAGGACGAGGAGCAGCGCGCCCTGCCGCTGGAGGGCCGGCCGCTGGTCCTGCTCGGCTGCGGGTCGCTGATCGCGCAGCCCTTCGTCCGCCACGCGCTCGACCGCTGCGACGTCCGCGCGCTGGTCGACAACGCCCGGGCCGGCGCCCGCATCGGCCGCTGGACCGTGCGGACGGACGAGGCGCTCGGCGATCTGGCCAGGGCCGAGCCCGACCTGCTGGCCGTGGTCTGCGCCTTCGGGCACGCCGGGCTGGCGCATTTCCGCGCCCGCGCCGCCGCCGCCGGGCTGCCGGCGCTGACCCTGCCGCAGGCCCTGCGCCGGGCCGGCCTGCTCACCCCCGACGAGCCGTCGGACTGGCTGCGCGCCGGGCATCCGGGGGTCACCGCGGCGGTGCTGCGGCGGGTGCTGGAGGCCGGCTTCTTCCGCGAGCCGGCGAGCCTGGAGGCCCTGCGCGCGGTCGCGCTCTACCGGCTGAGCTGGAACCCGCGCTGGCTGGAGGGCGTCGCCCGGCCGGCGGCGGAGGCCTACGCCGGCCCCGGCACGCTGGACATCGCCCCGGACGAGGTGATCGTCGATGCCGGCGCCTTCGACGGCGACACGGCGATGCAGTTCCACCGCCTCAGCGGCGGCGCCTACGGCCGCATCCACTGCTTCGAGCCGGACCCGGCGAACTTCGCGGCGCTGCGCGCCGCCACCGCCGCCCTGCCCCGGGTCACCGCCCACCAGGCCGGCCTGTGGTCGTCGAGCGGGCGGCTGGCCTTCGACGGCGGCGGCACCCACGGCAGCCGGGTCGCCGAGGACGGCTCCTCCTCCATCGCGGTGGTGGCCCTGGACGACCGGCCGGACCTCGCCCCCAGCTTCATCAAGATGGACATCGAGGGGGCGGAGCTGCCGGCGCTGCTCGGCGCCCGCCGCACCATCGCCACGCGCCGGCCCAAGCTGGCGCTGTCCGCCTACCACCGGCCCGAGGATCTGTTCGCGCTGCCGGCCGCGATCACGGCGCTCCGCCCCGACTACAGCCTGCGGCTGCGGCACCACAGCGACGGGCTGTTCGACACCGTGCTCTACGCGGCGTGAAGGGGGCGGCGGGCGGACCACGCTTGTCCCCCGCGCCGGCCGGATTGCGTCTTCACGAATCGGGCAATTTGTGCCACATCGTAGGCGCTGCGTTCGGGGTCGCTCCCCAGCCACCGGATTTAGAAATCGCATCGGCGTGGATTCGCTCTTCTCCCCCTCGACCCGCGGCGCGGACCCGGCGCTGGACGTGCTGCGGTCGGTGTTCGGCTACGACGCTTTCCGCGGGCAGCAGGCCGACATCATCGCCCACGTGATCCGTGGCGGCGACGCGCTGGTGCTCATGCCCACGGGCGGGGGCAAGTCGCTGTGCTACCAGGTGCCGGCGCTGGTCCGCGACGGCGTGACGGTGGTGGTGTCGCCGCTGATCGCGCTGATGCGCGACCAGGTGACGGCGCTGCGCGAGCTGGGCGTGCGCGCCGCCTTCCTCAACTCCTCGCTGGAGGCCGCCGAGGCGCGGGAGGTGGAGCGCGCCATGGTCCGTGGCGAGCTGGACCTCGTCTATGTGGCGCCCGAGCGGCTCGTCACGCCGCGCTTCCTGGAGCTTCTCGACCGCACCCGGCTGGCCCTGTTCGCGCTGGACGAGGCGCATTGCGTGTCGCAGTGGGGCCACGACTTCCGGCCCGAGTATCTCCAGCTCTCCATCCTGCACGAGCGCCACCCCACGGTGCCGCGCATCGCCCTGACCGCCACCGCCGACAGCCAGACCCGCGCAGAGATCCGCGAGAAGCTGGGGCTGGCCGAGGCGCGCGTCTTCCTGTCCAGCTTCGACCGGCCGAACATCACCTACCATGTGGTGCCGAAGAAGAGCGAGCGGCAGCAGATGCTGGCCTTCCTGCGGGAGAACCACCCCGAGGACGCCGGCATCATCTATTGCATGTCGCGGGCCAAGGTGGAGGAGACCGCCCGCTGGCTGAACCAGCAGGGCCGCGAGGCCCTGCCCTACCACGCCGGCCTGCCGCCCGACCAGCGGGAGGCGAACCAGGACCTGTTCATCAAGGGCGAGGGCATCGTCATGGTGGCGACGGTCGCCTTCGGCATGGGCATCGACAAGCCCAACGTGCGCTTCGTCTGCCACCTCGACCCGCCCAAGAGCCTGGAAGCCTACTACCAGGAGACCGGGCGCGCCGGGCGCGACGGCCTGCCGGCCAACGCCTGGATGAGCTACGGCATGGCCGACGTGGTCGGGCTGCGCCAGATGCTGGAGCAGTCGGAGGCCGGCGAGACCCACCGCCGGGTCGAGCGCTCCAAGCTGGAGGCCCTGCTCGGCTTCTGCGAGACCGCCACCTGCCGGCGGCAGGTGCTGCTGAACTATTTCGGCGAGACGCTGGCCGAGCCCTGCGGCAACTGCGACACCTGCCTGGATCCTGTGGCCACCTGGGACGGCACCATCGCCGCCCAGAAGGCGCTGTCGGCGGTCTACCGCACCGGCCAGCGCTATGGGGCGGGGCACCTGATCGACGTTCTGCTGGGCAACCCCACCGAGAAGGTGGTGCAGCAGGCCCACGACGCGCTGAAGACCTTCGGCGTCGGCAAGGAGCTGTCCAAGGCCGAATGGCAGTCGGTCTACCGCCAGCTCGTCGCCGCCGGCTTCCTCACCGTGGACGTGGAAGGCTACGGCGGCTTCCGCCTGACCGACACCGGCGTCCCGGTCATCAAGGGGCAGCGCACGGTCCGGCTGCGCAAGGATCCCGTCCTGGAAAAGCGCCGCGGCGTGACCGACGCGCTGCGCCGCCACGCGGCGCGGGGCGGTGCCGGCGGCAGCGGCGGCGGTGGCGGCGCGGCGTCCGGCGAGGGGGTGTCGCGCTC
>JAEZHQ010000662.1 GCA_023416455.1 Pseudomonadota bacterium
CAGTTCGAATCGCTCGGCCAGGGCCTTGCGTTCGGCCTCGGTCGCCTCGATGGTTTCGACCACGTCGGCGCGGTGGACGGCATCGGCGCGAACAATGCGCGAGAACTCCGGTGCGGGCTCCGCGGTGTGGTGCATGTCTGGCAATTCCTTATCAAAGCGCCCGTTCTCATGCGGGCGCATCCTGTATGACACATGAAACCGGCCGGGCCGAAAGGCAAGTGCCGGCGTGCACGGGCTACTCTGGATGCGCCGCGGGCGGCTCGCCGAAGTGAATGTCGCCGGCCAGCAGCGACTCCAGCGGCTGCCGGTCCAGCGACGCCGCCTCGCGCCGGACATAGGCGACCATGGCGGCGAGCCAGGCCGGATCGACCTCCGCCACCGTGCCGTAGACGTTGTTGTCCAGCGCCACCTCCAGCGGCCGGTCGTCGTCGGCCGCCAGGGCCGCGTCGTAGACCTGGATGCGCCCGGCCATGGCGCGCGCGATGGTCTTGATGCGCCGGCCGATGCCGGTGTCGCCGACGCCCATTTCCATCAGCGACTTCTCGAAATTGTCGATCATCGTCTCGTAGAGCGCGCGGGAGCGGTCGGCCGCTGCCGCCCCCTGCCCCTTCAGGCGCCGCATCACCAGAAAGACGTGCAGCGCCACCATGTCGAAGCGGCCATCCAGCGTGTCGGGAACGCCAAGGTCACGGTAGAAGCCCGGCTGGCGGGCCTGGTCCACGATCTTTGCGAAGAATTCAGCGGCGGCGCGCGCTTCGCGGCGGCGCCGGAACAGGCGGTCGAGCACGGTTTCTCTCTCGCTCGGAGTTTCGTTGACAGGACAAACCGCAGGGTGCGATTGTCCCGGCATTGTGGGCTCAGCGCGGCAACACGACACTGCCGCTGCCCGTCCATGCCATCATAGCCTGAGCACCATGACGAGATCGATTCCTTCGACGCTGTGCGCCATCGCCTTTCTGGGTCTTGCGGTATCCGCCTGCTCGCCCGTCGTGGCGACCCGCGGCAACCTGACGGATCCCGACCGCCTCGCCGAGGTGAAGGCCGGTCAAGCCACGCGCGGGGACGTGGCTGCGATCCTCGGCACGCCGACCTCCGCCGGGACCTTCGACCCCAACGTCTGGTATTACATCGGCCAGAAGACGGAGAAGGTCGCCTTCTTCCAGCCGGACGTGGTGGAACGCCGCGTGGTGATCGTCCAATTCGACGAGGCCGGCGTGGTGAAGGAAATCAAGCAACTCGACGAGAGCAACGGCCAGGACATCGAGATGGTGGACCGCACCACCCCGACCGCCGGCCGCGAGCTGGGCTTCATCGAACAGATGCTCGGCAACGTCGGCCGATTCTCCGCCAAGGACGCCAAGGGCAAGGGTCCGGGCCGGTAACCGTCTCGCTCTCCCAAAGAAAAAAGCCCCGCTCGCGCGGGGCTTTTTCGTTTCGGCGGGCTTTTCCGTCAGCTCAGCTGGGCCAGGATCGCCAGCAGCAGGATCGCCACGATGTTGGTGATCTTGATCATCGGGTTCACCGCCGGGCCGGCGGTGTCCTTGTACGGGTCGCCGACGGTGTCACCGGTCACCGCCGCCTTGTGCGCGTCGGATCCCTTGCCGCCGTGGTTGCCCTCCTCGATGTACTTCTTGGCGTTGTCCCAGGCGCCGCCGCCCGAGGTCATGGAGATGGCGACGAAGATGCCGGTCACGATGGTGCCGAGCAGCATCGCCCCCAGCGCGGCGAATGCCTGGGCCTGGCCGGCGATGGAGGCGATGAGGATGTAGAGCACCACCGGGGCCAGGACCGGCAGAAGCGACGGGATCACCATCTCGCGGATGGCCGCGCGGGTCAGCAGGTCCACCGCCCGGCCATAGTCCGGCTTGGCGGTGCCCTCCATGATCCCCTTGATCTCGCGGAACTGGCGGCGCACCTCGACCACCACCGAGCCGGCGGCGCGGCCGACCGCGGTCATGCCCATGGCGCAGAACAGGTAGGGCAGCAGGCCGCCGATGAGGAGCCCCACCACCACATAGGGGTCATCCAGCTTGAACTCGACGTTGATGTTCGGGAAGTAGTGCTTCAGGTCCTGGACGTAGGCGGCGAACAGCACCAGGGCGGCCAGACCGGCCGAACCGATGGCGTAGCCCTTGGTCACCGCCTTGGTGGTGTTGCCGACGGCGTCCAGCGCGTCGGTGGTGACGCGGATGTCCTTGGGCATCTCCGACATCTCGGCGATGCCACCCGCGTTGTCGGTGACCGGGCCATAGGCGTCGAGCGCCACCACCATGCCGGCCAGCGCCAGCATGGTCGTCGCGGCGATGCCGATGCCGAACACCCCGGCCTGTCCGTAGGCGATGATGATGCCGATGCAGATGACCAGCACCGGCAGGGCCGTCGCCTCCATGGAGACCGCGAGTCCCTGGATGACGTTGGTGCCGTGGCCGGTCTCCGAAGCGCGGGCGACGCTGCGCACCGGGCGGAAGGCGGTGGAGGTGTAGTATTCGGTGATCCACACCAGCAGCCCGGTCACCGCCAGCCCGACCAGCGCGGAGACGAACAGGTTGAGCCCGGTGATGTGGCCGCCCGAGGTGAAGGGGATGGGGCGCGTGAAGCCGAACATGATCGCGGTCACGATCAGGACCAGGACCAGCGAGATGCCGGCGGTCGCCGCGAAGCCCTTGTAGAGGGCGTTCATGATGTTGTTGCTGGAGCCCAGCTTGACGAAGAAGGTGCCGGCGACCGAGGCCGCGATGCACACGGCCCCGATAACCAGGGGATAGACGAGCAGCAGCCGGACGATCTCGCCCGAGAAGAAGATCGCCGCCAGCAGCATGGTGGCGACGATGGTGACGGCGTAGGTCTCGAAAAGGTCGGCGGCCATGCCGGCGCAGTCGCCGACGTTGTCGCCCACATTGTCGGCGATCACCGCGGGGTTGCGCGGGTCGTCCTCGGGAATGCCGGCCTCCACCTTGCCGACGAGGTCGGCGCCGACGTCGGCCCCCTTGGTGAAGATGCCGCCGCCCAGGCGCGCGAAGATCGAGATCAGCGAGGCGCCGAAGCTGAGCGCCACCAGCGCCTCCAGCACCGCCCGGACCTCCACCGGGTCGGTGACGCGGTAGATCATGGTCAGGATGGCGTAATAGACGCCCACCCCCAGCAGGCCCAGCCCCACCACCAGCATGCCGGTGATGGCGCCCGCCTTGAAGGCGATGTCGAGGGCCGGGGCCAGCCCCTGGGTCGCCGCCTGCGCGGTGCGCACGTTGGCGCGGACCGACACGTTCATGCCCACATAGCCCGCCACGCCCGACAGGACCGCGCCGATCAGGAAGCCGAACGCCACATGGAGGCCGAGGATCGCACCGAGAATGATCAGAAGCACCACGCCGGCGATGGCGATGGTGGTGTACTGCCGGTTCAGGTAGGCACGAGCCCCCTCCTGAACCGCCGCCGCAATTTCCTGCATGCGGTCGGAACCGGCCGACGCCGCCATGACCTGGCGCCCGGCGTAATAGCCGTAGGCCAGGGCAAGGAGCCCGCTGGCAATGATAACGATAAACGCTGCTGCCATCTGTTCCCCCGAACTTATGTTCTCAGCCCGCGATGTCCGGCTGCGCTGCAAACGAAGTGGGTAGACGGGCCAATTATTCGGCAAAAAGGATGCCCAAGCGCCGGGCGCAATGCAACAGCCGCCATGCCCAAGCAGGCGCGGCGAATTGGCCGAGGTCATATCTGACTTTCGGAAGGGGCGACCGCCCGGACGTCACAGGTTGCGCTGCGTAACCACTTGAACAAGAACGGTCTGGACCACTCCATCGCCGACCACCCTGGTCACCGCTGCGGTCAGTTTCTCTTTTACGGCAGGAATATTGACCAGGTTACCATTCATGACCGATTTGTCGTCCAGCGCCCCGTAGAGGGTGGTGAGGAAGGCGTCGACCACCTTGGGCTGGCGGGCGGAAACCATGGGCGCCTTCTCGGCGATGACCTCCAGGGTCACGACGATGGTGACGAACTGCTCCACCTTGCGCGGGCCGATCACCGGCACCACCAGAGGGGCGAGGCGGACGAAGGAGGTCGGGACCTTGGGCGGCGGCTCCTCCGCCTTCGCCTCCTCCCCCTCCGGAGGGGCGTAATAGGTGGTGTAGAGCGTCCAGCCGCCATAGCCGGCGCCGCCCAGCAGCGCGATGCCCAGCACCAGCACCAGAATGGCCTTGACCACGCGCCCCGTCCCTTCCCCTGTGATGCGGCCGGCGCGGGGTCTCGCGCCCCTGCGCCCGGCCGGTCGAAAGACCGCGCCGGCGCGTGCCCGCGCGGCGGCGGGCCAACCCTAGGACCGGCCGGCTTTCGATTGCGTTAAGCGGCGGGCGGAAGCGCGCCGACTCGGACCGGCATCGGCCGCGCCCACCAGCGGGAGAAGGGATAAAAACGGCATGGGGGTTCAGAAATGCCGCCAGCCGCCGGCCGGCAGGGCCATGGCGCGCCCCTGCGGGTCGAGAACCGTCACCGGCTCCGCCGCCCCGTCCGGGGCCGCCGCCTCCAGCCGACCGATCTCGGTGATCGGCACGCCGGTCGCCGCCGCCAGCGCCAGCAGGGCCGGCCGCGCCGCCTCCGGCGCGCTGAACAGCAGCTCGTAGTCGTCGCCCCCGGTCAGCACCAGGGCCAGCCGCGCCGGGTCGGCGCCGACCGCCGGCCGCGCCGCCGCCGACAGCGGCAGCCGGCCGGCTTCCAGCACCGCCGCACAGCCCGATTCCGCGCAGAGATGGCCGAGATCGGCCACCAGCCCGTCGGACACGTCCAGGCAGGCGCTGGCCAGCCCCACCAGCCGCGGCCCCACCGTCGTGCGCGGATCCGGCC
>JAEZHQ010000663.1 GCA_023416455.1 Pseudomonadota bacterium
GGTGACGGTGGCGCCCGGCGCGGCCTGCGCCCAGGGCGAGCTGTTCGCCCGCCCGGCGACGGCGCGCCGCCTGGTGGGCGACCCGGCCGGCGGCGGGCTGTCGCTGGCCAACCGGGCCGGCTGGAGCTGCCGCCAGTGAGGCGCCGTCCCGAGGCCCCCCGGCATGAGGCCGCCCTCATGAGACCGCCCCCATGAGACCGCCCCAATGAGACCGATGGGACCGCCGACCGCCGCCCGCGAGGAGCTGGCCGCCTACCTGCTCGACCGCGGCCTGGTGTCGCGGCCGATCCTCGACGCCGCGCTGGCCGAACAGCGGGTGACCGGGGAGCCGCTGGGCGCCATCCTGGTGCGCAACGGCTTCGTCGCGCGCGCCGACCTGATGGAGGCGCAGACCCGCCACGAGGCCGCCGCCCATATGCCGGAACCGGTGGCGGGCACGCCGGTTCCGCTGCGCCTGCTGGAGAAGCACGCCATCATCGTGACCGGCGAGACGCAGGATTCCGTCCACATCGCCACCCTGCACGAGGAGACCATCGCGGCGCGGGTGGTGGCGAAATACTACCCCGGCAAGAAGGTGCGATTCGTCGCCTTCGTGCCCGACCATTTCGACGACTTCCTCGACCGCGTCCGCCGCGGCGAGCGGGCGGCGAGCGACCCGGAAGGGGTGGAGACCCTGCTGGCCCAGGCGGTGGAGGCCGGTGCGTCGGACATCCACATCACCCCCCGGCGCAAGTCCTACAGCGTGTTCTTCCGTGTCAACGGCGTGCGGCGGCTGGTGCACGAGGGGCCGCTCGACCAGCACGCCACGGTGGCCGCGCAGATCAAGGACCGCGCCGCCATGGATCTGGCCGAGCGGCGCGTCCCCCAGGAGGGCCGCTTCGACGTGGAGCTGAAGGGCCGCGCGGTGGACGTGCGCGTGGCCACGGTGCCGTCGGTGGACGGCGAGATCCTGGTGCTGCGCATCCTGGACGCCGAGCGCATCCAGCCGGTGCTCGACGGGCTCGGCATCACCGGCGTGGCGGACTGGCGCCGCAGCGTCGACCAGCGGCACGGGCTGTGCCTGGTGTGCGGGCCGACCGGCTCGGGCAAGACGACGACGCTGACCGCCACGGTGCGCGAGGCGGACCGGCTGGGCAAGGCCGTCTACAGCATCGAGGATCCGGTCGAGTACCGCGTCGCCTACGCCGGGCAGGTCAGCGTGAACCCGGCGGTGAATCTGGACTTCGCGCAGGTCGTCCGCGCCTTCATGCGCGCCGACCCCGACGTGATCGTGCTGGGCGAGGTGCGCGACGAGGAGAGCGCGCGCATCGCCGTCCGCGCCGCCGACACCGGCCACATGGTGCTGACCACGCTGCACACCGGCTCGGTCCAGGGCGCCATCGACCGGCTGCGCCACCTCGGCGTGCTTCCCCACGACATCAAGAACCTGCTGCGCTGCGTGCTGGTGCAGACGCTGATCCGCACCGTCTGCACCGGCTGCCGCGGGGCGGGCTGCCCGGCCTGCCTGGACACCGGCTACGGGGGGCGCACCGTGGTCAGCGAATGCGCGCCCTTCGAGAACGCCGCCGCCGTGGTCGCCGCCGCCAAGGGACAGCGGCGCTGGCCGACCATGCTCCAGGACGCCGCCGCCAAGTTCCACGCCGGGCTGACCACCGGGGCGGAGATCCGCCGGGTCTTCGGCAGCGAGGCCCAGGGCTTCGGCGGCGGCCTGCCGGTCCCCCGGGAGGGGCGGCGATGAGCGTCGTCCAGGCCGTCATCGCCGTCGCCCTGCTGGCCACCGTGACCCTGGGCGGCGTCCAGTACATCAACGCCGACACCCAGGCCCGCATCCAGGCCGCCAGCCTCGCCGAGGCCGGCTTCCAGGCGCTCGACTCGGCCTTCCGCGCGCGGCAGGCCGCCGGCCTCCCCGCCCCGCCGGCGGGCTCCGGCCCGGCCGCCGGCGGGGCGGAATGGGAGGCCGCCCTGTTCCCCGCCTTCGGCGCCAAGCCGAAGGCGCCGGCCGGCCTCGCCTGGAGCTACGGCGCCGACGCCGGCGGCGCCTGGTTCTGCCTCTCCGGCGACGCCCCCCGGGCGGTGCTGCGCGACGCCCTCGACCGCTTGGCCGGGCGCTTCCCGGACGGGCTCTACCGGGTCGCCGGGGGCTGCGGCGGGCAGGCGGGGAGTCCCGGCGCGGTGGCCGCCACCTACTGGGTCGTGAAGGCGTCGCCCTGAGGCCGGGCCCGGACGGCGGCGCTGGCGTCAGCGCACCCAGACGCGCCGCGGCCCGCTGTCGACATGGACGAAGTCGGAACCGGGGTAGTAGCCGACCCCGCCCAGCCCGAGGCCGTTGGCGTAATGCGCCACCGCCAGCGAGGACAGGGTCGGCAGGCGGATGTCCGCGGCCATGGCGCGGATGTGGAAGCTGCGGTCGGCCACGCTCTCGCCCAGCGTCTGGCGCAGCATGGCGTTGGTCCGGCGCGAGCGGTAGCCGGACAGCACCTCGATGGGAACGGTGAAGCGCGCCGCCATCTGGAGCCGCCACAGGATCTCCAGCAGGGAGGCGGCGGTCTGCACCACCTCCCCGGTGCGCCAGTCGCGGAAGAAATGGTCCACGGAGGCGAGCGCCTGCGGGTCGTAGGCGCCGTCGCGCCAGAACACGAGATTCAGCCGGTCGCCGGTGTTGAGGTTGCGCATGACGAGGCGGCGCGGCACGGTCATCCACCGCGGCACCGCCGCCTCCAGCGCCTGGGCCGGGCGCGCCAGGCGGCCGAGCAGCGCCGTGGCCGCCAGTCCGGTCAGGACGCGGCGCCGAGTCGGCGCGCTGTGGTGGGCGTCATCCATGATGGTGGGCGGCCTCGGGAACGACCGGCGACGTTACGCAAAACGCGGCGCAAGTCAAAATCTTTCCGTGTTGACTTGCCTTTGCGCCCCCCTTAGACACGACGGCAGCGCGGACCGCAGGGTCTCGGGCTGCGCCGCCGGGTCGCCGCACCGCGTGAGCGGACCGAATGCTGCGCGGCGCCTTGAGACGGAGGCGAGGGGTTCGGGTGTCCGGCGGCAGGCAGGCCACCAACGTCCTGTTCGGCTATCTGGAAGGCGTCGACCGCAAGGACGCCGAACGCTACGCGCGCGCCTTCGGCCGGCGCTGCCTGAAGACGTCGGAGAGCTGCTGGTACGCGGTCGAGCCGCTGTGGAGCGGTTACCTCTACGAGATCCACGAGGGCGGGCCGGGCCTGTCCTTCCTGCCAGCGCTGGCCAAGGAGATCGACGCCAACCCCGGCGGCGTGGCGCTGGTGCCGTCGGGCCGCCGGGTGTTCGAGATGACGGTGCGCAACGGCCGGCCGGTCGGCGCCCTGCTGTCGGAACGGCGCTCGCGCGAGGTGCAGGGCCACATGGCCGTGGTCCAGCCCTCCGGACGGACGGACGGGCGCCCCTTCGGCATGATCGTCCCGGCCTGGGCACCGCACGGCCATGTGCGCTTCCATGCCATCCTCGCCAGCCGCCGCATGAAGCCGCTGGCCCCCGCCGTGCCCTTGTCGCTGGCCGCCGCCGCCGTCGCCTTCGCAACCGGCCTGGCGCTGCTTCTGGGCGGCGGAATCACCTACTTCTGGTCGCCGCACCGCGTTCCGGAGGCGCGGGGTTTCGACATGGCCAACCTGCCCCACCGCCAGTGGGACCGCGTGGTGGCGGCCGTGACCGCCAGCAGCCACGCCGCCAAGCTGGAGTTCAAGGACGGCGTCTGGACCGTCGAGACCCTGCCCCAGCCGGCGCCCCCACCCGCCGCCACGAAATAGGCCGCCGCGCCCCGCGCCGGCGATTGCCACCTTTTTGGCCACATGCCACGATCCGCGTCCGTCGCGCGCCAAGGGAGCGGGACGGACGGCCACGGCTTTCGCCGCCCGCCCGGGTTGGCACCGCCGTTGCAAAACCATGCGCGCCGTCCGTAGAAGAGTGGCCACGGACAGAGGAAGGGGAATTCGATGGGCAAGCGTTGGAATGAATGGACCGCCCGCGTCACACGGCGCGCGGCGCTGGCCGGCATGGCCGGCATGGCCGTCCTGGCCGCGGGCGTGGCGTCGCCGGCCCTGGCGCAGGGAGCCGGCGGCAAGCTGAAGGTGGCCGGCGTCTACACCGTGCCGATCGAGCAGCAGTGGGTCAGCCGCCTGCACCTTGCGCTGAAGGCCGCCGAGCAGCGCGGCGACATCGAGTATGTGTGGGCCGAATCGGTCGCCAACACCGACTACGAGCGCGTCCTGCGCCAGTACGCCGAAGGCGGCCAGCAGCTCATCGTCGGCGAGGTGTTCGGGGTCGAGCGCGCCGCCCGCGCCGCCGCCAAGGACTACCCCAAGACCGCCTTCCTGATGGGCTCCAGCTTCCCGGCCCAGGCGCCCAACTTCTCGGTCTTCGACAACTACATCCAGGAGCCGGCCTACCTCACCGGCCTGATCGCCGGCGCCATGACCAAGTCGAACGTGATCGGCATGGTCGGCGGCTACCCGATCCCCGAGGTGAACCGGCTGATGAACGCCTTCATGGAGGGGGCCAAGGAGGCCAACCCCAAGGTCCGCTTCTCGGTCACCTTCATCGGTTCCTGGTTCGACCCGCCCAAGGCCAAGGAAGCCGCCTTCGCCATGATCGACCGCGGCGCCGACATCCTCTACGCCGAGCGCTTCGGCGTGTCCGACGCCGCCAAGGAGCGCAAGGTCCTGGCCATCGGCAACGTCATCGACACCCAGCCGCAGTACCCGGAGACGGTGGTGGCCAGCGCGCTGTGGCACATGGAGCCCTCCATCGACCACGCCATCGCCCAGGTCAAGGCCGGCGCCTTCAAGGCCGAGGATTACGGCCAGTACAGCCTGATGAAGCACGGCGGCTCCAGCCTCGCCCCGCTCGGCACCTTCGCCGACAAGATTCCGGCCGACACGCTGGCCCTGGTGAAGCAGCGCGAGAAGGAGATCCGCGAGGGCACCTTCACCGTCAAGGTGAACGACGACGAGCCGAAATCCACCATGTGATGCCGTTTGGCGAGAGCGGCCGCGTCGGGCGTCCCCATTTTCGGGGTGGAGGCGACCGACGCGCCGCTTCCCAAGCGCCATGACCGGCCCACGGGCCTCGATCGACACGCCACCGGACCTTCGGACATGACCTCCGCCGCGCCCGTCGTGCTCCGGCTCGACGGCATCACCAAGCGCTTCGGTGCGCTGCTGGCCAACGATTCCATCTCGCTGACCCTGCACGCCGGCGAGGTGCTGGCCCTGCTGGGCGAGAACGGGGCCGGCAAGACCACCCTCATGAACATCCTGTTCGGCCATTACGTGGCCGACGAGGGGGTGGTGGAGGCGTTCGGGCGTCCCCTGCCGCCGGGCTCGCCCCGGGCGGCGCTGGCCGCCGGGATCGGCATGGTCCACCAGCATTTCACCCTGGCCGACAACCTCTCGGTTCTGGACAACGTGGTGGTGGGGACCGAGCCGCTGTGGCGGCTTTGGTCGGACCGTGGCGGCGCGCGGCGGCGCCTGGGGGATCTGGCCCGGCGCTTCGGCCTGGCGGTCGAGCCCGACGCCCTGGTGCGCGACCTCTCGGTGGGCGAGCGGCAGCGGGTGGAAATCCTGAAGGCGCTCTACCGCGACGCCCGCATCCTCATCCTGGACGAGCCGACGGCGGTGCTGACCCCGCAGGAGTCCGCCGCCCTGTTTGAGACGCTGCGCCGGCTGACCACCGACGGGCTGGCCGTCATCTTCATCAGCCACAAGATGAACGAGGTCTTCGCGGTCAGCGACGGCGTCGCCGTCCTGCGCGGCGGCCGGCTGGTCGCCACACGGCGCACCGCGGCGACCGACCGGGCGGAGCTGGCCGAGCTGATGGTCGGCCGCACGCTGAAGCCCCCGACGCCCGAACCGCTGGCCCCGGGCGAACCGGTTCTCCGGCTGGCCGCGGTCACCGTCCCTTCGGACCACGGGCGGCCGCTGCTCGACGCGGTCGACCTCACCGTCCGCCGCCACCAGCTGGTCGGCATCGCCGGCGTGTCGGGCAACGGGCAGTCGGCGCTGGCCGATCTGGTCAGCGGCCTCGTCCACCCCGCCGCCGGCACGCTGACGCTGCTGGGCGAGACGGTCGCCGCCGCCGACCCCGCCGCCATGGTGCGGCGCGGCGTCGCCCGCATCCCGGAGGACCGCCACGCCACCGGCCTCGTCGGCAGCATGGCGGTGTGGGAGAACCTGATCGCCGAGCGCTACCGCGACCCCGCCTTCTCCCGCTTCGGCCTGCTGCGCCGGGGAGCGGCGCGGGCCCACGCCGAGCGGGTGATCCGCGGCTTCGACGTGCGCTGCCCGGGGCCGGACGCGCGCACCCAGCTGCTGTCCGGCGGCAACATGCAGAAGCTGATCCTGGGCCGCACGCTGGCCCACGGGCCGCAACTGATCCTGGCCAGCCAGCCGACCCGCGGGCTCGACGTCGGCGCGGTCTCCTACGTGCACGGCCGCCTGCTGGAGGCGCGCGCCGCCGGGGCCGGTGTGCTTCTGATATCGGAGGATCTGGACGAGATCCTCGCCCTTTCCGACCGGATCGCCGTGATGTATCAGGGCCGCCTGACGCCCCTGCTGGCCCACGACCGTCTGTCGGTCGGGCAGCTCGGCCTGCTGATGGCCGGCCATTGGGAGATTTTGCCGGAGATCATGGATGCGGCTTGAACCACGCACGCACACCCCGCCTGCCCTGCGCATCCTGGCCCCCGTCGTCGCGGTGGCCGCGGCGCTGGCGATCTGCGCGCTCCTGGTGGCGTGGAGCGGCGCCCCGGTGCTGCGCGCCTACGGCCTGCTGGTGGAGGGGGCGGTGGGCTCGCGCTTCGCGCTCGCCGAGACGCTGACCCGGGCGACGCCGCTGATCCTGACCGGGCTGGCCGCCGCCGTCGCCTTCCGGGCCCGGCTGTGGAACATCGGGGCGGAGGGCCAGCTCTACATGGGCGCGCTGGTCGCGGTCGTGC
>JAEZHQ010000099.1 GCA_023416455.1 Pseudomonadota bacterium
CGCGGAGATGGTCGATGAGGACACGCAGCCGGGGCGGCACCGTCCGCCGGCTCGGGTAATAAAGATAGAAGCCGGGAAAGGGCGGGCAGAAGGCTTCCAGAATGGGCACCAGCATCCCGCGGGCCAGATGGGGCCGGAACGTCTCCTCCATGCCGAAGGTGATTCCCGCGCCGGCGAGCGTCAGCCGGACCATCATCCCCATGTCGTTGGCCGTGACCCGCGGGTTCACCGCCATGTCGAAGTCGCGGCCGTTCTCGGTGAACTCCCAACGGTAGGGCGCCACATCCGGCGCCGGCCGCCAGCCGATGCAGGTGTGGGAAAGGAGATCGCGGGGGTGTGCGGGACGGCCGGCCCGCGCCACATAGGCCGGCGCGGCCACGGCCATCTGCCTCTGCGGCGCGGAGACGGGCACGGCGATCATGTCCTGCTCGATGGCCTCGCCGAGCCGGACGCCGGCGTCGAAGCCCGCCGCGACGATGTCGAACTCCTCATCCGTCACCAGGATGTCGATGCCGATGGCGGGATGGGCGGCCAGGAAGCCGGCCAGTGCCTCTCCCCTGAGGATGCTTTCGGCAATGGACGAAACGGCCAGCCGCACCGTTCCGGCCGGCGATCCGTGCGCCGAGGCGATGGCCTCCAGCGCCGCGCCGATGTCCGCAAGCGCCGGGCGGGTCGCGGCCAGAAGATGCGCGCCCGCCTCCGTCAGCCGCACGCTGCGCGTCGTGCGCTGAAGGAGCGGGACGCCGACCCGGTCCTCCAGCCGGCGGACCGCCTGGCTGACGGCGGAGCGGGTGACGCCAAGGCGCTCGGCCGCCCGGCGGAAGCTCAGGGTTTCCGCCACCGCCAGAAACGCCGCCATGCCTTCGAAGGGATCAATCATTGGTTAGCCATGCTAACCAGCCTCTTCATGATTGGCAACTCGATCGCTCACCCAAAGAACCATAGCTTTCGTCCGTCACCCCCACCGATCGACAGGAAGGACGATGGAATGACGGCGATCACGGAGAAGACGATTCTCATCACAGGCGCCTCCAGCGGCATCGGCGAGGGCACCGCCCGCATCCTCGGGGCCGCCGGCGCGACGCTCGTGCTCGGCGCGCGCCGGACGGATCGGTTGGAAGCCTTGGCCGAGACGATCCGGGCCGGCGGAGGAACCGCTGAAATCCGGCCGCTGGACGTCACCAGCCGGGAGGACATGGCGGCCTTCGCCGGCTTCGCCCAGGAGCGGTTCGGGCGTATCGACGTCCTCGTCAACAACGCCGGGATCATGCCGCTGTCTCCCCTGTCCTCGCTCAAGGTCGAGGAATGGGACCGCATGATCGACGTCAACATCCGTGGCGTCCTCTACGGGATCGCCGCGGTGCTGCCGATCATGAACGGGCAGGGCTTCGGCCACATCGTCAATGTTTCCTCGATCGGCGGGCTCGCCGTCTCGCCGACGGCCGCCGTCTATTGCGCGACGAAGTTCGCGGTTCGGGCCATCTCGGACGGCCTGCGGCAGGAGAACGACCGGCTGCGCGTCACCTGCGTCTGTCCCGGCGTCGTGGAATCGGAGCTGGCCGGCACCATCACCGATCCGGCGGCGGCGGAGCTGATGCGGACCTACCGCAGCGTCTCCATCACGCCGGAGGCGATCGGCCGGGCCATCCTGCACGCGATCGAGCAGCCGGACGAGGTCGACACCAGCGAGATCGTGGTTCGCCCCACGGCCAGCCGTTGAGGAGGGCGACATGAACAACAAGACCGGCATCGACGTCCGCACCGGCCACGGCGCGACCATCCGCAAGCTCGTCGCCGCGGGGCTGTTCGCCGCGGTCCCGGCCACGCCCGCCCTTGCCCTGACCACTGACGAGCGCGCGCGGCGCGGCGACGAGGTGGTCCGCAGCCTGAACAACGGACGGACCCAGCCCAATCTGGAGCGGATGCGCGAGGAGTTTCCGTTCCTGGCCGAGGCCACTGAGGCTTATGCGCTCGGCGACGTGTGGTCCCGGCCGGGGCTCGACGCGCGCACCCGCCAGCTTGCCGCCGTCGCCGCCTTCGCCGCCCTGGGCGAAACCGCCTACATGAAGGTCCACGCCGGCTACGCGCTCAACGCCGGGGTCTCCGCGGATGACCTGAAGGAGATCATCTATCTTGTGACGGTTCCGGCGGGATTCCCGCGGGCGATCTCGGCCGCGCGAACCCTGTCCGAATTGTTGGCGGAGCGCCGTCAATCCGAAGAAGGGACGATGCCGTGACGTCGGCCGGCCGATCCGGGGTCCTTTCGAAACTCTCTCATAACGGCGGCGCCTGAACACGGAGCGCCGCCGGTAAAACCCGACAGATCAATGCGATAGCATTGATCGAGGGGATGATGCGGACGGCGCCTTCACAGCACCGTCCGCATCAGATCCCCAGCCGCGCCTTTTCCAGCCGCAGCCGGTTGGCGAACACCACCGCCTGGGTGCGGCTGTAGACCTTCAGCTTCTGGAGGATCGCCGAGACATGGGCCTTCACCGTGGTCTCGGTGATGCTCAGCTCGAAGGCGATCTCCTTGTTCAGCTTGCCGGTCCCCAGCATCTCCAGGACGCGGAGCTGCTGCGCCGTCAGGGTGGCCAGACGGCGCGCGATCTCCGCCGTCTCCTCGTCCTCGGCGTCCACGCCCTCTTCGACCGAGGCCGGCAGATAGATCTCCCCGGCCAGGATTCGGCGCAGGGCGCCGGCGATGGCGTCGCGGGGGGTGGATTTGGGAATGAAGCCGGCGGCACCGCAGCGCACCGCCTCCAGCATCACCTTGCGGTCCTCGTGGGCGGAGACGACGGCGACGGGGACGGCGGGAAACTGGCTGCGCAGGGAGAGCAGCCCGGACAGCCCGTTCATCCCCGGCATGTTCAGGTCGAGCAGGACCAGATCCAGCTCCCCCTTCGCGCGCAGCATCCCGACGGTCTCATCGAGGCAGCCGGCCTCGTGGATCTCCTGCGCCTGGCAGGAATAGAGCACGGCGCTGCGCAGGGCGTCCCGCACCAGGGGGTGATCGTCGGCGATGAGTATTTTGCACATGGCGTGGTTTCCACGCTCAACAGTTCAGGGCGTTTCCGATCCCCATCATGCCGGACCCGCCAAGAATGCGCAAGGAGAGGAAGAATACCCAACCGAAACAATCGGTCATTCAAATTTTCCATCCGGACCGGTCCGGTCCCCATTTGAAAGAACAGAGAGGGCCGAAGACTTGCCCGCGGCCCTCCCTTTTTGGGAACGGCCGGCCCGGACCGGCGGACGTCCCCGGATTTGGGAGAGGGGACCAAAGGCTCTCGATGCGGAAAGCCATCGAGAGCCTTTGATGAGACGGAGCGCCGTCAAACGCCCCCGGGGATCATGCCTTCGGCAGCTTGAAAACCCAGAGCGAGCCGCCCTGGTTGAAGTCCTTGACCAGCTTGGCGACGTCGCCGCCCCACAGCGGCACCGCACCGCCCCAGCCGGAGACCACGGCCACATACTGCTCGCCGTCCTGCTCCCAGGTGACCGGCGACCCGACCACGCCCGAGCCGGTGTTGAACTTCCACAGCTCCTGGCCCGACCTGGCGTCGAACGCCTTCAGGTAGCCCTCCGGCGTGCCGGTGAAGACCAGGTTGCCGGCGGTGGTCAGCACGCCGCCCCACAGCGGGGCGCGGTTCTTGTACTCCCACACGATCTTGCCGGTCCTGGGGTCGATCGCGCGCAGCGCCCCGATGTAGTCGTCGTGGAGCGGCTTGATGGTGAAGCCGGCGCCCAGATAGGCGGCGCCCTTCTTGTAGGTGATCGGCTCGTTCCAGATGTCCATGCCCCACTCGTTGGCGGGCACGTAGAACAGCTCGGTGGCCGGGCTGTAGGCCATGGGCATCCAGTTCTTGGCGCCCAGGAAGGCGGGGGCGGCGAACACCGACTTGCCCTTGTCGGCGGCGTCCGGCCTGCCGGGGCGGTTGTCGTCCACGAAGACCGGGCGGCCGGTCTTCAGGTCGATCTCCTTGGCCCAGGTGATCGTGGTCACGAAGGGCGTGGCGCCCAGCAGCGTGCCGTTGGTGCGGTCCAGCACGTAGAAGAAGCCGTTGCGGTCGGCCTTGGCGCCGGCCTTGACGGTCTGGCCGTCCTTCTTCAGGTCGAAGGAGACGAACTCGTTGACGCCGTCGAAGTCCCAGCCGTCGTGCGGCGTCGTCTGGTAGTGCCACTTGATCTCGCCGTTGTCCGGATCGATGGCCAGCGTCGAGGAGGTGTAGAGGTTGTCCCCCGGCCGCAGGTGCGAGTTCCACGGCGCCGGGTTTCCGGTGCCGAAGAACAGCGTTTTGGTCTCCGGGTCGTAGGTGCCGCCCAGCCAGGTGGCGCCGCCTCCGGTCTTGTGCATGTCGCCCGGCCAGCTCGCGTTGAGCGTGCCGGTCATGGTCGATTCCTTGCCGTTGAGGGTGCCCACGTTGCCCTCGACGGTCGGACGGCTCCAGATCAGCTCGCCCGTCTCGGCGTCGCGGGCCTCCACCATGCCGATGACGCCGAACTCGCCGCCGGAATTGCCGGTGATGATCTTGCCGTCCACGATCAGCGGCGCCGCGGTCGCCGAATAGCCGGCCTGGTAATCGGCGATCTTCTTCGACCAGACGACCTTGCCGGTGTCCTTGTTCAGCGCGACCAGCCGGGCGTCCAGCGTGGCGAAGTAGACCTTGTCCTTGTAGAGGGCCGCACCGCGGTTCACCACGTCGCAGCAGGGCATGATGCCCTCGGGCAGACGGTGGTCGTACTGCCACTTCTTGTGGCCGGTCTTGGCGTCGACCGCGTAGAGCCGCGAATAGGATCCGGTGACGTAGATCGTGCCGTCATGGATGAGCGGCTGCGATTCCTGGCCGCGCTGCTTCTCGCCGCCGAACGAGAAGGACCACACCGGCACCAGCCCCTTGACGGTGTCGGGGGTCAGCGTGGCCAGCGGGCTGAAGCGCTGGCCCTGGTGGCCGATGCCGTAGGTCAGGACGTCGCCCGGCGTCCGGGCGTCGTTGAGCAGGTCGTCGTTGGTCGGGCCGGCGGCCACGGCCGCCGTCGAGGCCACCGACAGGCCGACGCCCGCCGCCATCGCGCTGGCAAGCAGACAGGTGCGGAAGAGACGCTTCATGGTGCGGATACCTCCCAAAGGAAAATGGCAGACGAACGCCGGGGCCTTCCTTCCCTTTGCCCGTCCAGACCTCGATTTCTTGTCGGCAAAATCCAGGAGAGCCGGCGCGGCGCCAGTCCGGTCCGCGTGGCGCGCATCATTTTGACTTCAGGCTAGTCTAGACGGGCGCCGCCGGTCAGCAATTGTCAAATAGTAGGATGGAGCCGGGCGCCGGTCCCGGCGGCTTCAGTCCACGGACGGCAGGGCCGCCCGCTCGATCGCCGGCCAGAGGTGGGAGACCGACCGCCGGTATTCCGCGCGCAGCACCGCCAGCCCGGCGAAGCGCTCGGGGATCGGGCGGTCGAGCAGCTCGGCCATGTCGGCCCCGGCCTCGGCCGCCTCGCGCAGGCTGCCCTCCAGCCAGTCCAGCCAGTCGCGGGTCTGCGCGATGGCCGCGGCGGCCTCCGCCCGGCCGGTGCGGATCCGGCCGTGGTTCGGCACCAGCACCGTGACGTCCAGCGCCGCCAGTTCGTCCAGCGCTGCGCGCCATTCGGCGAGGTCGGCGTGCGGGGTCGTCGGGGTGCGGTCGGAGAAGACGAGGCCGCCCGCGAACAGCACGCCGGTGGCCTCGTCGAGGACGGCGAGGTCGGCGGCGGTGTGCCCGCGCAGCGCGATCAGCCGCAGCCGGTGCCGGCCGTGGCGGACGGTGGAGGGGTGGACGGCCTCCGTCGGCACCACCGGCTCGGTCCCGCGCATCCAGTCGCCGACGAGGCGGTACATGTTCTCGGTCAGGCCCCGGCCCTCGGCCTTGATGCCCTCGATGGTCCCGGGCAGGGCGGCGATGGGCACGTCGGCGAAGGCTTGGTTGCCCAGCCAATAGTCGGGGTGCAGGTTGCTGACGTAGACCTTGAGGATCGGCCGGTCGGTGACCGCGGCGATGGCGGCGCGCATCTCCTCCCCGAAACGGCGCGACGGGCCGGTCTGGAAGACCACCACCCCGTCCGCGGTGACGATGAAGCCGGGGTTGAGGATGTTGCCGCCGTTGCTCCGGGTGAAATGCTCGCGCAGCCCCTCGAACACATAGGTGTCCGGCGCGATCCCGACCGGCCGGAGGCCGTAAGGCGGCGCCCCGGCGGCGCCGGCCGGGAGGGCGGCGGCGGCCAGCAGCAGCGCGGCGGCCAGGCCGCGGAACAGGCGGCGGGCGATGCCGGTGGTGGGGGTGGCGGCGGCAGCGGTCACGGCAGCGCTCCTTCGGCCCGGGGCAGCGGGATGGTGGCGGCGACCGGGTTGCCCTGGTTGTCGCGCCCGGCCAGCGTCAGGCCGCCGGACCCGGGCGCCGCCTCGACCTCCAGCGTGAAGACCGGATTCTCGCTGACCGGCTCCAGCGGCTCCAGCCGGGCCAGCTCGCGGCCGCCGGAATCGCGGAGGCTCAGCGTCTCCAGGAAGAAGGCGGGGATGCCGGCCACCAGCCCGGTGTCCATGGGGTGGCGCACGCGCAGGCGCACGCGCGTCGCCCCGCCGACGGCGGCCGGCGCCCAGGCGCGGGCCTGGACCTTGCCCACATGATCGGCCCAGTCGGCCTGGGCGTAGGTGGCGGGCGGCGCGGTGCAGCCACCCCCGGCGGCGTCCAGCAGCCGGCCGCCGACGTGCCAGACCCCGTCCGGGGTGCGGGCGGCGGCGCGCAGCGGGGTCGCCTGCTGCACCTTCAGCCGGGTGGCGACCAGCGGCCGGGCCGCCAGGGGATGGAAGCGCAGGATCACCGGGTAGGGGTTGAGGTCGGCGAACAGCACCATCTCCTCGACCCGGCCCAGGGCCGTGGCGTCGGCCAGGACGGGCACCGCCGCGGCGTCCTCGGCGTCGTCGGGGGCAACGACCCGCACGCGCTCGTCGAAAACCACCGGGGCCTCCCCGAACAGCGCGGGCCGCAGCACGTCCCACATCACCGAGGCCAGGGGATCCTCCCCGGCCGCCGCCGGCCCGGCCAGCGCCACGGCCACGCCCGCCACCGCGAGCCGTCTCAGCATCTCCGTCCCTCCCCGTCCCGTCGGGCCGCAAGCCGGGCGACGCCCATCAGTCCGCCGCTACGGCGTGGCGGGTCACGCCGTAGCGGCGGAAGACCGCCTCCACCGTGCCGTCCTCGACCATCGCCGCCACCAGATCGCCCACCGCGTAGGCGAGGTCGCGGGAGTTCTCCTTGACCGCCAGCCCGATGTCCCAGGCCGACGCCATCATCATGCCGGGAAAGCTGACCGGGCTGACCGGGAAGTCCGCGGCCCGGCCGCCGAGCGCGCCCTCGATCTGGCTCTGGGTGGCCACGACCGCCGCCACCTCGCCGGCCACCAGGGCGGCCACCGCCTCGGCGACGGTGGCGTGGTGGACGATCCGCTCGCGCAGCCGGCCGCCGAAGGCGCCGAGCAGGAAGAAGTCGGGAATGCTGTCGACCTCCACCGCCACCGGCTCGTCCGGCAGGGCCGCCAGAAGCGGCTGGGTCACCCGCATCGGGTTGCGGGCGAGCGCGAAGCGCTCGCGCTGGTAGGGGGCGAACAGCACGGCCTCCGGGTTGCGCAGGCCGAATTCCCGCTCGTAGGGGACGTGCATCATGATGTCGGCGACGCCGCCGCCCAGATAGTGCCCCTTCCAGACGGCGTTGCGGAGATCGTCGAAGACCGTCTCGCCCGCCGTCAGCTCCATGCAGTCGATGCCGACGCCGAGCCGCTCGGCGATGATCCGGGCCAGATCGACGTCGATCCCCGTCAGGCGGCCGGCCTCGCGGAAGGAGAAGGGCGGGTTGTCGCGGTAGACCGCCACGCGCAGGCGCCCGGCCTCCATCACCTCGTCCAGCGGCCGCGCGCCGGCCCCGCCGGGCAGGCTCCCGGCGGCCACGGCGGCCACCGCGGCGGTCAGGAAGCGCCGCCGGCCGAGACGGCGGGCGGCGGCCGGGCGGTTCGCCATCCCCGTCACTCCGTGTGCACCGTTTCCAGCCAGGAGCGGATGGCCCATAGCGCCTCCTGCCCCAGGGCCTCGCCGAACTTCGGCATGTAGGTCACGCCGTTGCGGATCGCGCCGTTGACGACGCGCTCCTTGAACCACTCGTCGCCGGCGTCGCCAAGGTCGAGGTAGCGCAGGTCCGGGGCGATGCCGCCCGACACCGCCCCCAGGCCGTGGCAGCGCGCGCAGTTCTGGTTGAAGGCCGAGGCGCCGATCTCGATGGCGCGCGGGTTGGCCCGGTAGGGGTTGCTGTCCCGCCAGCCGTCGCCGAGCTTTTCGAGGCCGGTGGTGTCCACCGCCTGGGGCGTCACGTCGCCATGGGCGAAGGCTGCCGTGGAGAATCCCGCCGTGGAGACGGCCGCGATACCGCCGAGAAGGAGACCGGCGGCCGTAAGCCGGAGCTGCCGAACGTTCATGGTGGGCGTCCTCTCTTCAAACCGAGCGACCGGGGTGTTGCGTTGCCCAGGAGCATAGCCGCCGCCCTCCCCGCCCTTAATTGGACTTTGGTAGCAGCCGCGGCGGGGTGCGGGCGGGCCGGTTCCGTCCTGCCCGGCCGGGCCGCCGCCGAAAGCCGCATCGTACCAAAGTTGCATTACCGGCCGGCGCGGCCGCGGCTAACCTGGACCCCCGCAACCAGGAGAGTTCCGCACCGCCCATGCGCCCCATCCTCCTGTTCTCCTCCCTGCTGGCGGGATGGCTGGCCGCGGCGCCGGCCGCCCTGTCCCAGGAGGCGTCCGCCCCCGCGACCATCCGCATCGCCTATCTGGCGCAGGAGGTCGAGCACCCGCCCGCCCTGTCGAATCTCGACGAGCCGCCGGACGACGAGGGGCTGGCCGGCGCCCGCCTCGCCATCGCCGACAACGACAGCACCGGCCGCTTCCTGAAGCAGCGCTTCGAGCTTGAGGCGGTGACCGTGCCGCTCGACGGCGACCCGGCGGAGGCCCTGCGGGCGCTGGCCGCCGGCGGGCACCGGCTGGTCGTGCTCGACCTCCCCGGCGAGGCGCCGGGAGCGCTGGCCCGGCTGCCGGAGGCGGCGGAAATGCTTCTGTTCAACGCCGGCTCGGCCGACGACGCGCTGCGCGGCGGCGGCTGCGCGCCCAACCTGCTGCACACGGCGCCGAGCCGCTCCATGCTGGCCGACGCGCTCGCCCAGTATCTCGCCGTCAAGCGCTGGACCAAATGGATGCTGGCCGTCGGCCCGCGCCCGGAGGACGCGCTCTACGCCGCCGCGGTGCGCCGGGCGGCCAAGCGCTTCGGCGCCGAGATCGTCGAGGAGAAGCGCTGGACCGGCGAGCACGACGCCCGCCGCACCGCCCAGGCGGAGGTGCCGGTCTTCACCCAGGGCAAGCGCCACGACGTGCTGGTGGTGGCCGACGAGATCGGCGATTTCGGCGATTACCTGATGTACCGCACCTGGGATCCGCGGCCGGTGGCCGGCACCCAGGGCCTCGTCCCCACCAACTGGCACCGCGCCCACGAGAGCTGGGGCTCGGCGCAGCTCCAGTCCCGCTTCAAGGCCAAGGCCGGCCGGCCGATGCTGCCGCGCGACCACGCGGTGTGGGCCGCCATCCGCGCCGTCGGCGAGGCGGCGACGCGCACCGGCTCGGCCGACCCCGCGGCCATCGCCGCCTTCATCAGGGGGCCGGACTTCGCGCTCGCCGCCTTCAAGGGGGTGCCGCTGTCCTTCCGCCCCTGGGACGGCCAGCTGCGGCAGCCCATCCTGCTCGCCTCCGACCGCTCGCTCGTGTCGGTGTCGCCGCAGGAGGGCTTCCTGCACCCCAGGACCGAACTCGACACCCTTGGCCACGACCAGCCCGAAACGGGCTGCCGCCCACGCTGATTGCACGCTGACTGAAGGAGCTTGTCCCGACCATGCCCGCCCGCGCCCTCCTGCTCGCCGCCCTGCTGGCCGGCACCGCCATCCCCGCCGCCGCCCAGACCGTCTATGTGTCGAACGAGAAGGACAACACCCTGTCCATCATCGACGCCAAGACCCTCCAGGTGACCGACACCGTCAAGGTCGGCCGCCGCCCGCGCGGCATCACGCTGAGCCGCGACGGCAGCCAGCTGTTCATCTGCGCCAGCGACGACGACACGGTGCAGGTCATGGATCTGGCCACCAAGAAGATCATCCACAACCTGCCCTCCGGCGAGGATCCCGAGCTGTTCGCCCTCCATCCCGACGGCCGGCAGCTCTTCATCGCCAACGAGGAGAGCAACGTCGTCACCGTGGTCGACGTCCCGGAGCGCCGGGTCAGCTACCAGGTGGACGTCGGCGTCGAGCCGGAGGGCATGGCGGTCAGCCCCGACGGCAAGTGGGCGGTGAACACGTCGGAAACGACCAACATGGTCCATTGGATCGACACCGGGAAGCGCAGCGTCGTCGACCACACGCTGGTCGACGCCCGCCCGCGCTACGCGCAGTTCAGCAAGGACGGCCGCCAGCTCTGGGTGTCGGCGGAGATCGGCGGCACGGTGTCGGTGATCGACGTGGCCACGCGCAAGGTCACCCACACGATCGGCTTCAAGATCAAGGGCGTCGCCAAGGACCGCATCCAGCCCGTCGGGATCCGGCTGACCGACGACGGCCGCTACGCCTTCATCGCGCTGGGTCCGGCCAACCACGTCGCGGTGGTCGACGCCCGCACCCACGAGGTCAACGACTACCTGCTGGTGGGCCGGCGCGTCTGGCAGCTCGACATGTCGGCCGACCAGTCGCTGCTGTTCGCCACCAACGGCGTCTCCGGCGACGTCTCGGTGGTCGACGTCAACGCCCTCAAGGTGGTCAAGTCGGTGAAGGTGGGCCGCTACCCCTGGGGCGTGGCGGTGAAGGGGTAGGCCCGGCCATGGCGGAGGCGGCGCTCGACGTGGCGGGGCTGAGCTACGCCTACGGGCGTGGCGCCTTCGCGCTCAAGGACGTGTCGGTGGAGGTCGGGGCGGGGTCCTTCACGGCGCTGCTCGGCCCCAACGGCGCCGGCAAGACCACCCTGTTCGCGCTCGTCACGCGCCTGTTCGAATCGGCCAGCGGCACCATCCGCATCGGCGGCATCGACCTGAAGCGGCAGCCGGCGCGGGCGCTCGCCCGCATGGGGGTGGTGTTCCAGCAGCCGACCCTCGACCTCGACCTGACGGTGCGCCAGAACCTGCTCTACTTCGCGGCCCTGCACGGCATCCCGCGCGCCGCCGCCCAGGCGCGGGCGCGGGCGACGCTGGAGCGGCTGGGCATGGCCGAGCGCATCGACGAGACGGTGCGCACGCTGAACGGCGGCCACCGCCGCCGCGTCGAGCTGGCCCGCGCCCTGCTGCACGAGCCGGCCCTGCTGGTTCTGGACGAGCCGACCGTCGGCCTCGACGTGCCGGCGCGGCGCGCCATCGTGGAGCATGTCCACGCCCTGTGCCGCGAGCGCGGAATCGCCGTCCTGTGGGCCACCCACCTGATCGACGAGATCGCCGCCGGGGACCGCGTGGTGGTCATCCACCGCGGCCGGGTCCGCGCCGCCGGCCCCGTCGAGGAGGTCAACCGCAGCCTGGGGACGGCGTCGCTGGCCGACAGCTTCGACCGCCTGATCACCGCGGAGGCGGCATGACGACCGCTGCCCATTACGCCCGCGCGCTCGGCGGGATCGTCGGGCGCGAGGTGCTGCGCTTCGTGCACCAGCGCGAGCGCTTCCTGTCGGCGCTGGTGCGGCCGCTGCTGTGGCTGTTCGTCTTCGCGGCGGGCTTCCGGGCGGCGCTGGGCATCGCCATCACCCCGCCCTACGAGACCTACATCCCCTACGAGGTCTACATCGTCCCCGGCCTCGTCGGCATGGTGCAGCTGTTCAACGGGATGCAAAGCTCGCTGTCCATGGTCTACGACCGCGAGATGGGCAGCATGCGCATGCTTCTGGTCAGCCCGCTGCCCCGCTGGTTCCTGCTGACCGCCAAGCTGCTGGCCGGCACCGCGGTGTCGATCCTCCAGGTCTACGCCTTTCTCGCCGTCGCCTGGATCTACGGCGTGCAGGCGCCGCCGCTCGGCTACGTCACGGTGCTGCCGGCGCTGGCGGTCACCGGGCTGATGCTGGGGGCGCTGGGGATGCTGCTGTCCTCGGCGGTCCGCCAGCTGGAGAATTTCGCGGGCGTGATGAACTTCGTCATCTTCCCCACCTTCTTCCTGTCCACCGCCCTCTACCCGCTGTGGAAGATGCAGGAGTCGAGCGAGCTGCTCTACGCCATCTGCCGCATCAACCCCTTCAGCCAGGCGGTCGAGCTGATCCGCCACGCGCTCTACCTGCGCCTGGAGGCGGCGGCGCTGGGCTGGACCGTGCTGGCGCTGGCCGTGTTCCTGGGCGGCGCCATATACGGCTACAACCCGGCGCGCGGCTTCCTGGCCCGCCGCGGCGGGCCGGCGGAGTAGAGCGGCGCCGTCGCACAAGGGCGTGCGCCGCGGAACTCAGCCCAGAAGCCCGGTCATCACCGCGCGCAGCTGGGCCGGGCGCACCGGCTTGGTCAGGATCTGGCAGGAACGCTCCTGCGCCTCGACCACCACCTCGGCGGTGCGGTTGGCGGTGATCAGGACCGCCGGCAGGGTCGGCCCGCAGCGCTCGCGCAGCCGCGCGATCTCGGTGAAGCCGATGACCCCGTCGTCGAGATGGTAGTCGGCGATCAGCAGGTCGGGGGCCGGCCCCGGCCCGCCGCCGTCCCCCGCCTCCAGCCCGGCCAGCGCCTCGTCGCCGGACCCCGCGGTGGCGACCGTGCAACCCCATCCTTCCAGCAGGGCCCGCATGCCGGCGAGCACCGACGGCTCGTTGTCGATGACCAGCACGCGGGTGCCGGCGAGGCGGTTGACCGCGGGCCGGGCCGGGGCCGGCAGGGCGCGGACGGGACGGGCGTAGCTTCCGAAGGGCACGGTGACCGCGAAGACCGAGCCGCGCCCCGGCTGCGAGCGCACCGTGACCGGGTGGTCGAGCATCCGCGCCACGCGCTCCACGATGGCCAGCCCCAGCCCCATGCCGCGCACCCGCTCGTTGGCGGACGGCGTGTCGAGGCGGCGGAACTCCTCGAAAATCTCGTCCAGCTTGTCCGCCGGCACGCCGGGGCCGGTGTCCCACACTTCGATGCGCAGACCCGCCGGCGTGCGCCGGCAGCCGACCAGCACGCGCCCGGTCCGGCCGCCCGCCGCCCCGCGGGCCGGCGTGTAGCGCAGCGCGTTGGACAGGAAATTCTGGAGGATCCGGCGCAGCAGGCGGATGTCGCTGCGCAGCACCGCGTGGCAGGCCACCACCCGCAGCGACAGCCCGCGCTCGCGCGCCACCGCGGCGTATTCGGTGGCGAGCGCGCCGAACAGGCTCTTGATGGGGAAGTCCGCCACCTCCGGCCGCACCGCCCCGGCGTCGAGCTTGGAGATGTCCAGCAGGGCCGACAGCAGATCCTCCACCGAGGCCAGCGCCACGTCGAGGTTGTCCAGCAGGCCGCGGTTGGCGGCCGGCTGCTCCAGATCGCCCAGCGCCGACACGAACAGGCGCGCGGCGTTCAGCGGTTGCAGCAGGTCGTGGCTGGCCGCCGCCAGGAACTTCGTCTTGGACAGGTTGGCCTGCTCGGCGTCGGCCTTGGCGAGGCGCAGCGCCTCCTCCGCCGCCGTGCGCTCGGCGATCTCCTGCTGGAGCTGGCGGTTGAGCCGGGTCAGCTCGGCGGTGCGCTCGACCACGCGCTGCTCCAGGCTGTCCTTGGCCTCGCGCAGCGCCTGGGCGGCCAGCCGCCCCTCGGTGATGTCGTGGATCAGGCCGAAATAGCCGAGCACCGCGCGCTTCTCGCCGAAATGCGGGATGTAGGTGGCCACCGCGTAGCGCGGCGCCCCGTTCTCGCCCGGCAGCTCCAGCTCGAAGGTGACCTCCTCGCCGGCCAGCGCCCGCAGCACGTAGGGCCTGCGCGCCTCGTAATGGGGGTCGCCCAGGGCCGCCTACATGGGCTGGCCCTCGATCGCCTCGCGGGTGCGGTTGAACCAGCCCTCGTAGGCCTTGTTGACGAAGCGGAAGCGCTGCTCGGCGTCCACATAGGCGATCAGCGCCGGCACCGCGTCGGTGACCAGGCGGATGCGCTGTTCGCTGTCGCGCAGCGCCTGCTCGGCCCGCTTGCGCTCGGTGATGTCGGTGAAGGTCATCACGAAGCCGCCGCCCGGCATGGGGTTGCGGCTGATCTCCAGCACCGTGTCGTCGAGCCAGCGCTGCTCGACCAGGCAGCTCGGCAGCATCAGCGGACCCAGCGACAGCCCGCGCTCCCCCAGCGCCGCCTGGTGCAGCACGAAGTCGGCGAAGCTCGCGCCGCGCCGCGCCACCGTCTCCGGCAGGCGCAGCAGGCCGGCGAAGCGCGCGTTCCAGGCGACCAGCCGCTGGTCGCGGTCGTACACCGACACCCCCTGGGCGATGTTGTCGAGGGTGGACTGGAGCACCGCCGACTTCTCGGCCAGCTCGCGTTCGCGGCGGCGGGTCTCGTGCTCCTTGATGTCGGTGATGTCGGTGTAGACCCCGACCACGCCGCCGTCGCGGGTGCGCCGCTCGTTGACCTGGATCCAGCGGCCATCCGACAGGCGGTAGACGTAGGGTCCCTTGCGCTCGCGGTGCTGGACCAGCCGTTGCGTCAGCCACTGGTCGGGGCGCGGGTAGGCGCCGGTGATCGACGGGCTGGAGGCGGCCAGTTCCGCGATCTCCCGGAAGCGGACGCCCGGCACGATGCGGTCGCGGATCTCCGGCCACAGGGCCAGATACTTGCTGTTGCACAGCACCAGCCGGTCGTCGGCGTCGAAGATGGCGAAGCCCTCGTTGACCGACTCGATGGCTTCCGACAGCCGGGTGCGCATGGTGTCGGCCAGCTCCTTGGCCCGGGCGAGGTCGCGGTGGCTGTCCTCCAGCTCGCGCAGGGTGCGCTCCAGCTCCAGCGTGCGCTCGCGCACCTTCTGCTCCAGCACGATGGCGGTCTGGAACAGCGAGAAGGCGCCTCCCTGCACGTCCATGGACCGCTCCACCCGGTCCATCAGCACCTGGTTGATCCGCTTCAGCTTGCGGTTCTCGCGCTCCAGATCCTCCAGGCGCGCGCTCTCGCCACCGCCGGCCACCGCGGATTCCGGACGGTTCCCCGGCGGTCGGCCGGGGGGCGTCGGGCCGGGATGGATGAGCGTCATCGGGCACCTATGGCGACGCCGGTGAAGGTCTGGTTGACGTGCATGGCGTTGTACTGTTCACCGTAGGCGCAGAAGCCGATCACCTTGTGGCGGGCCAGCGAGTCCGACATGACGTGCTTGAGCTGCCTCTGCTCCAGCTCCAGCCGGCGCAGGATGCAGTCGCAGCCCAGCACCAGGTCGGGCGGCCCGATCTCGGCGGCCAGCCGCAGCATCAGGGCCTCGAAATTCTCCACCGGGTCGACCCCCCGCGCCACCGTCAGCACGATCCCCTCGTCGATGGCGCAGTAGAAGGTCAGGCTCTCGTCGTCGTTGACCTTCTGGATGGAGCGGACGTGGTACTGGCCCCCCACCCGCACCACGACGGGATGGGCGGCGAAGATCATGGGGGTCAGCGGCTCGCCCTCCAGCCCGACCATGCGGGCGTATTCACGGCCGGCGGGCTCGGCGTTGATCTCGGTGACGATGCGCCGCTGCGGGTCGGCCGCGGTCACCACCATCTTGCGGTCGGAGCTGACGAAATGCTCGGTCCGGAAGACCACGAAACGGCGCGCCGTGGCGACCAGCATCAGCACCGCCGCGTTGGTGTGGAAGCGCCCCTCGTGCAGCACGAAGGTCCGCTCGAACCGCAGCTCGTCGCCGGCCGAGCCGCCGAACAGCGGGATGTCCATCAGCACGCTGTGCAGCGCGCTGACCACCATCTCCTCGCTGCGCGACATCCCGTCGATCATCAGGAAGGCGAAGCTGCCGCGTTCCACGAAGCCGTCGGCGCGGGCGGCCAGCGCCGCATCCCGCCGCCCCATCAGGCCGCGCAGGACGCGCGGGGCGTCGGCGATGGAAAAGCGGTCGAGATCGTCGATCCGCTGGGTCACCACGGTGAAGTCGGCGCGCGGGAAGCCGATGCCGACCAGCGAGCCGGCGGCGTAGCCGAAGGGCGTGATCTCCCCGGCGGTGGTGCAGCCGACCACCGGCACCGGCCCGAACAGCTCGGCCAGCGCCGCCGCCAGCGCCTCGCGGTCGTGGTGGGGCGAGCAGAAGACCAGCACCAGCTCAAGCTCCGGCTGGGCGATCCCTTCGAACAGCTCGCGCGCGGCGCTGCGCGCGTCGGCCGCCAGCGAGACCGCGCGCGGCAGCGGCGGGCGGGCGGGCGCGTCGGCCCCCTCATCGGTGCCGGCAGGCGGACCGCGGGTTCCGGAGAGCATGGGCATGGCGTCCACCATCGAAGGCGACTATGACCTGGGCGTCACCGCGCAAGGGTACCGCACCGCAGCACGCCGGCAAAGCCGCACCGGGGCCGGCGGCATGCGACCATCGTATAAGGGGTGCATCCGGCCGGTTGAGCGAGATTCCCGAGGTTGCGGGCGTGTTCACCCCCGCCCCCGGGCGGACGCGATGACCGCCGCCTCAAGGCCGGGATCGACGGCACCGTGGAACAGCAACCGCCCGCTGCGCAGATCCACCTCGATGCGGCCCGGCGGCGCCTCCCCCGTTGCCGGGGAGGACCGCGGTTCCGGGGATGCGGAGGGAGACCCTTCGGCGATTGTGACCAGGACGAACAGCGGCGTCTGCCTTGGGGGCGTCGCCATCATGCGCACTGAGATCGGCCACGCAACGGAATGGCCCGAGCTTGGTCGTGGCATGCCAATTCTTCCGGCATCACTCACCAAGATGATAAATACACGCTTCGTCTCC
>JAEZHQ010000086.1 GCA_023416455.1 Pseudomonadota bacterium
GCGCCAAGATGGCCTGGGGCCGCGCCGGCGGCGACCTCCCGTTCGAGGCCGCGGTGCAGCGCCTCGCCGGCCGGCTGGGCACGCCGGCCGCGCGCATCGGCTATCTGCTCGACCTCGCCGCCAGCCCCGTCGGCCGCGGCCGGGCCAGCCTGCTGATCCCCTGGATCGCCGACGAGTTCGACCGCATCACCTCGGCGGGCGAACTGGTGGCGCCCGGCATGACCGCCCAGGAGGTGCGCGACGGGATGGGCCGCCGCCTGCACGCCGCCGGCATCCCCCGGGCGCTGGCCGACGGGCTGATCGCCAAGATCGCTTCCATCCCCGACGAGCGGCGCTCGCTGACCCCCCAGCCGGCGCACCAGCCGGCGCACCAGGCGGCGCGGCCGACGGTGGAGACGGTGGACGCGCACGCCCCGCGCGCGCCGGCGGCGCGTCTGGTCCTGACCTACCGCGACCACCGGCACACGCTCGCCGACCAGGGCGCGGCGCTGCTCATCGGCCGCTCCTCGGAGTGCGGGATCGTGCTGGACGTCGCCTCGGCCTCGCGCCGGCACGCATCGGTGTCGCCGCGGGACGGCGCCTTCGTTCTGGAGGATCTCAGCCGCAACGGCACCAGCGTGCTGGTCCCCGGCGCCGAGCCGCGCCGGCTGGCGACCGGCGAGACCATGACGCTGCCGGCGCGCGGCGCCATCGTCATCGGCTCCGCCGACCTCGGCGAGGAGCCGGCGCGCATCGTCTGGAGCATCACCGGCTGAGCCGCCGCCGTCAGAGCAGGCCGGCGAGACGCTCCGGGACCGCGCGCCAGCCGGCGCCGCGCACCGCCAGCGCCGCCACCGTCCCGGGGGCCGGCCGCAGGTCGAACAGCGACCAGTCCCCGGCCCGGCCGGCGCCCAGCGACTCGTCCAGCTCCAGCAGCCGGGCCGGGCGGCCCGGCGCCAGCTCCACCGCGAAGCGGTCCAGCGGCATCGACAGGCCGGCGCCGGTGGCCTTGATGAAGGCTTCCTTGCGGGTCCAGCCGGCCAGGAACGCTTCTTCCCGCAACGCCTCCGGCAGGGCGGCGAAGGCGCTGCGCTCGGCGGGGGCGAAGAAGCGCCCGGCGATGCCCGCGGCACCGCCGACCGTCCGCAGCCGCTCGATGTCCACACCCAGCTCCAGCCCCGGCGCGGCCTCCGGCCCGACGGCGATGAGCAGCTCGTCCCCGCAGTCGCTCAGGTTGAAGGCCGGTCCCCCGTCCAGGGACGGCTTGCCCTGCGGGCCGTAGCGGAAGGCCAGCCCTTCCGGCGCCCGCCCGGTGCAGCGGCCGAGCAGGAGGCGCAGCAGCCCGCGCCGCAGCACGCAGCGGTCGCGCAGGGCCGCGGTGCGGCAGCGGGACGCGCGCTCCGCCTCGTCGGCGGAGAGCAGGGGGCGCAGGCGCTCCAGCCATCCGGAGACGGTGCGCAGATCGGCGTGCCAGACGCCGATCGTCCGGTCCTTCGGCATGGCGGGTGCGGCTCCCGGTCGGAAACGGCTTGCCGGCGGAGCATAGCCATCCCGGCTCCGCGTGGCGATCGCGCCGGAGCATCCTGCGTCCATTCCGCAACGCACGGTGCTCTATGCCTTTGTTTTGCGAGCGGATTCACGCTTCAATTCGATTCCGATTCGGCGCGATCCGCTCTATCATGCCACTCCCTTTCGCCGGACTTGGAACCATGGTCGATACCGCCCAGCTCGCCCCGCACCTGTCGAACCTCGTCAGGGACATCGCCATTCCCGAACTGCCCAACCACTACCGGGGCAAGGTGCGCGAGAACTACGACCTCCCCGACGGGCGGCGGATCATCGTCGCCACCGACCGGCTGTCCGCCTTCGACATCATCCTGACGGCGGTGCCCTTCAAGGGGCAGGTGCTGACCCAGACCGCCCGCCACTGGTTCGAGGCGACCCGGGACCTCTGCCCCAACCATGTGCTGGAGTACCCCGATCCCAACGTGGTGGTGGCCAAGCGCCTGACCATCATGCCGGTGGAGATCGTGGTGCGCGACTATCTGGCCGGGACCACCGGCACGTCCTTGTGGACCATGTACCGGAAGGGCCGCCGCAGCATGTACGGCCACGACTTCCCCGACGGCCTGCGCGAGAACCAGAAGCTGCCGCACACCATCATCACCCCCACCACCAAGGCCTTCGACGCCGGCCACGACGAGGAGCTGACGGCGGCCGAGATCGTCGGCCGCGGCCTGCTGACCCAGGCCCAGTGGGACGAGGTGTCGGAGAAGGCGCTGGCGCTGTTCGCGCGCGGCCGTGCCATGGCCGCCGAACGCGGCCTGATCCTGGTCGACACCAAGTACGAGTTCGGCTTCGACGAGACCGGCGCCATCATCCTGGCCGACGAAATCCACACGCCCGACAGCAGCCGCTACTGGTTCGCGGCCAGCTACCCCGGGCGCTTCGAGGCCGGCCAGCGCCCGGAGAGCTTCGACAAGGACTTCGTGCGCAGCTGGGTGGCCAAGCGCTGCGACCCCTACAAGGACCCGATCCCGGCGATCCCCGACGAGATCGTGCTGGAGGCGGCCCGCCTCTACATCGGGGCCTACGAGACCATCACCGGCCGGACCTTCGACATCCCGGCCGCGCCGGCGCCGGTCACCGAGCGCATCCGGGCCAACCTGGCGCCGTATTTCCAGCCGTGACGGCGCTGCGGAAGGACCTCCCTTGAAGATCGCCGTCCTCGACGACTACCAGCGCGTCGCCCGCGACCTCGCCGAGTGGCACCGCCTGCCGGCCGGAAGCGCCCTCACCGTGTTCGACCGGCCGATCCCGGCCGACTCCCTGGCGGCGACGCTGGAGCCCTACGGGGTCCTGGTCGCCATGCGCGAGCGCACGCCCTTCCCGGCCGCCCTGGTCGAGCGGCTCCCCAACCTGCGCCTGCTGGTCACCACCGGCATGCGCAACGGCGCCATCGACCTGGAGGCGTGCCGGGCGCGCGGCGTCACCGTGTGCGGCACCGGCATGGCCGGCACCCCGGCGGCGGAGCTGACCTGGGGGCTGATCCTGGCGCTGGTGAAGCGCATCCCGGCCGAGGACCGCGCGCTGCGCGACGGCGGCTGGCAGCTCGGCCTGACCGGCGGGCTGGCCGGCAAGCGGCTGGGGCTGGTCGGGCTGGGCAAGCTCGGCACGCAGGTGGCGCGGGTCGGGCAGGCCTTCGGCATGGAGGTGGCGGCCTGGAGCCCCAACCTGACCGACGAACGGGCGGCGGCCGCCGGTGTCCGGCGCCTGGACAAGCGCGACCTGTTCGCGACCGCCGACGTCGTCAGCCTGCATCTGGTGCTCGGCGAGCGCACCCGCGGGGTGGTCGGGGCGGCCGAGCTGGAGGCGATGAAGCCCACCGCCGTCTTCGTCAACACCGCGCGCGCCGGGCTGGTGGACGAGGCGGCCCTGCTGGCGGCGCTCCACGAGGGCCGCATCGCCGGCGCCGGCCTCGACGTCTTCCCGGTCGAGCCGCTGCCCGCCGGCAGCCCGTGGCGCAGCGCCCCCAACACGGTGCTGACCCCGCACCTGGGCTACGTGACCCGCGAGAACTACGCCGTCTACTACCGCGACGCCCTGGAGGACATACTGGCCTGGCACGCCGGCGCGCCGCTGCGGGTGCTGGAGGGCTGATCCCGGCAAGCCCACGCCGCCCCGGCCCTCAGCGCGGGGCCAGCGCGTCGAGGACGGCGTCGACGATCCCCTGGTAGCCGGTGCAGCGGCACATGTTGCCGGACATGGCCCGGCGCACCGCCTCTTCGGTGACCGGCGCGCCGGCGGTCTCGCGTTGCAGCTCGACCATGGTCATCAGCACGCCCGGCGTGCAGTAGCCGCATTGCAGCCCATGGTGCCGCGACAGGGCCGCCTGGAGCGGGTGCAGGGTGCCGTCGGGGGCGGCCAGCCCCTCCACCGTCTCCACCGCCGCGCCGTCGGCGCGCACCGCCAGCATCAGGCAGGCGCGCGCGGACCGGCCGTCCACCAGCACCGTGCAGGCGCCGCAGACCCCGTGCTCGCAGCCGATGTGGGTTCCGGTCAGCCCCAGCTCGTGGCGCAGGACGTCGGCAAGGCTGGTCCGGGCCTCGACCATGCGCTCGTGGCGTTTGCCGTTGACCTCGATCACGATGCGATGGCGCTCGGTCATGCTTCCCCTCCGCCGTCTTGCGGCTTCTCCGCACGCTGCGCCGCCAGAGCCAGGGCGCGGCGCACCAGGACCGGCGCGATGCGCCGGCGGAACTCGGGTGGATACAGCGCGTCCCCTTCATAGGACAGCGCCTGCGTGGCCGCCGCCGCGGCGGCGATGGCGGGCTCGTCGGGCCGCCGGCCGGCCAGCCCGGCCTCGGCCTCCTCCAGGCGGACCGGCACATGGTCGATGCCGCCCAGCGCGACGCGCGCCCCGGCGCAGCGCCCGTCCCCGTCGAGCCCCAGCAGCACGGCGACCGACACCACGGCGAAATCGGCCGGGCGCTGGTTGAACTCCAGGAAGGCCCAGCCGCAGCGTTCGGGCCGCCGCGGCACGTCGATGCGGGTCAGGATCTCGTCGGCCTCCAGCTGCGGCGTCAGATAGCCCAGGGGGAAGGCGGCGAAGGGAAGGGTCCGCGCGCCGTCCGGGCCGGCGATGGTCAGGGTCGCCTCCAGGGCGGCCGCGGCGACCGGCAGTTCGGCGCCGGGGTCGAGATGGCACAGGCTGCCGCCGATGGTCCCCCAGTTGCGGGTCTGCTGGTGGCCGACATGGTCGACCGCCTCGGCGAGCAGGGGGCAGAGCCGGCGCACCAGGGGCGACCGTTCGATGGCGCGCTGGGTGGTCATGGCGCCGATGGACAGGCCGTCCGCCGTCTCGGCGATGCCGGCCAGCCCGGCGATGCGCCGCAGGTCGATCAGATGGTCGGGGTTGGCGGCGCGCAGGTTCAGCATCGGCACCAGCGACTGGCCGCCGGCCAGCACGCGGGCGTTGGGCAGCCGGCCGAGCAGGGCGACCGCCTCCTCGACCGACGAGGCGACGTGGTAGGCGAAGGGGGCTGGCTTCACGGCTGTGCTCCTCCAGCGTCCGGGCCCGCGGCGCCGCGGGTCCGGGCCTCGTCGATCAGCGCCAGAAGGCGGGCCGGGGTGACCGGGAGGTCGGTGATCCGCACCCCCAGCGGGCGCAGCGCGTCCTCGACGGCCGAGACGATGGCCGCCGGGGCACCGATCGTCCCGCTCTCCGCCGCGCCCTTGACGCCCAGCGGGTTGAGCGGGGTCGGCGTCTCCATGTGCAGGATTTCGATGCGCGGGACGACGTCGGCGGTCGGCAGCAGGTAGTCGGCGTAGGTCACCGTGGTGGGCTGCCCGCGCTCGTCGTAGCGCATCCATTCCAGAAGCGTGGCGCCGATGCCGTGGACGACCCCGCCCAGCACCTGCCCCTCGACCATCATCGGGTTGATCATCCGCCCGCAGTCGTGGATCACGATGTAGCGGGTCAGCCGCACGGCGCCGGTCTCGACGTCGACCTCCGCCTCGGCGACGTGGCTGCCGTTGGTGTAGGTGAGGGCCGTCGGCTGGTAGTCGACGGCGGCGGCGAGGCCGGGCTCCATTCCGCCGGGCAGCGCGTAGCCGGGGGCCCCGCCCAGCGCGCGGGCCAGCTCGCCCAGCCCGATCCGCATCTGCGGGACGCCGCGCACGAACACGCCGCCGTCGCCGAACTCCAGGTCGGCCGGCGCGGCCTCCAGCAGATGGCCCGCCGCCTCGCGCGCCTTGTCGGCGAGGCGGCGGGCGGCCAGGAAGATGGCGTTGCCGGCGGTCACCGCCTGGCGGCTGGCGTAGGCGCCGAGCCCGAGCGGGCTGGCCGCGGTGTCGCCGTCGATCACCTGGATGCGCTCGGCGGGCACGCCGAAGACTCCGCCGGCGATCTGCGCCAGCATCGATTTCACGCCCTGGCCCTGGGCGGTGGCCCCGGTGGTGACGACGATGGTTCCGGACGGGCCGATGCGGATGGCCGCGCTCTCGAACGGGCCGCGGCCGGTCGCCTCGACGTAGTTGGCGAGCCCGATGCCGAGCCAGCGGCCCTGGCGGCGCGCCTCGGCGCGGCGGCGCGGGAAGTCGTCCCAGCCGGCCGCCTCCAGCGCCCGGCGCTGGCATTCCGGATAGTCGCCGCTGTCGTAGGTCATGGTGCTGCCGTCGCGCTGGGCGACCGGCAGGGGATAGGGCATCTGGTCGGGCCGGATCAGGTTGAGTTGCCGGATCGCCGCGCGGCCGACGCCGAGTTCCGCCGCGGCGCGGTCGAGCAGCCGCTCCATGACGAAGGTGCCCTGCGGGCGGCCGGCGCCGCGGGTCGGGCAGGCCGGCACCATGTTGGTCAGGGCGAGCCGGATCTCGATGTCGTAGGCGGGCAGGGCGTAGGGCCCGATCAGGTTGGTGGCGCCGTTGTAGGGCAGGGCGACGCCGTAGGGGGTGGCGGCGCCGTGGTCGTGATCGAGCCGGCCGCGGACCGCCAGCAGCCGGCCGTCGGCGGCGAAGGCCGCCTCCATGTCCCAGACCTGGAGGCGTTCGTGCACCGTGGCGACGAAGCTCTCGTAGCGGTCCTCGATCCATTTGACCGGCCGGCCGAGCAGCAGGGCGGCGGCCGGCACCGCCAGCTCCTCGGGGTGGAAGACCGCCTTCGGGCCGAAGCCGCCGCCGACGTCGGGGGCGACGACCCGGACCTGCTCCTCCGCCAGCCCCAGCGCCGCCACCAGGATGCCCTTGGCGCGGTGCGGCATCTGCGTGCTGTCCCACACGGTCAGCAGGGCCTCGGCGTCGTCGAAACGGGCGACCACGCCGCGCGGCTCCATGGAATGGCCGCCGCCCTTGTTCAGGTGGAAGCGGTCGGCGACCCGGAGGGCGGCGGTGCGGAAGGCGCCGTCGGCGTCGCCGTAGCGGATGGTGTGGCGGGCGACCAGATTGTCCGGGCAGTCCAGCCGGGCGCGCGGGGAGTCGGGCTCCAGCGCCCGGCAGGGGTCGACGACCGCCGGCAGCGGGTCGTAGTCGACGACGGCCAGGGCCGCCGCGTCCTCGGCGACGGCGCGGCTGTCGGCGATCACCAGCAGGACCGGCTCGCCGACGTAGCAGACCTCCGTGTCGGCCAGGACCGGCGGATCGACGTCGAAGCGGATGGCGCCCGACGGCATCGCCAGGCGCATCCGTCCGTCCGGCAGCACCGGCCGCAGGTCGGCCGCGCCGAGGACGGCGTGGACGCCCGGCAGCCCGCGCGCTTCGCCCGTGTCGATCGAGCGGATGCGGGCGTGCGCCACCGGGCTGCGCACGAAGGCCGCGTGCAGCGTGTCCGGAAGCCGGATGTCGTCGAGGAAGCGGCCGGCTCCGCGCAGCAGCCGCGCGTCCTCCACACGCGCCGTGGAACGGCCGACCCACGGCGCCGGGGAATCCTTCATCATCGTGTCGTCGTCCTGCTCGCGAACGGGTTGATCCGGCCCCCGCCCCGGCCCTCCCCGCCGCGCGGGGGGAGGCCGGGGCGGGGATGCCACGCCTCTTCCAGAGACAGGATCAGTTCAGGCGTGCGGCGGCTTCCTGGAGGAGGCTGAGGTCGGAGTGCTTGCGCACGTCGACGGCCGACTTCAGGTAGCCGAGACCGACCAGGGTCTCGATGTTGCGTTGCAGCATGTCGAGGTCGGGCACCATGTCCACCGGGTGATAGTTGTCCTCCTTGGTGAACACCCACTCCGAGAAGTTGGAGACCGGCGCCTTGTTGTAGTTGGCGATGATGGCCAGCGCCTCGTCACGGTTCTTCGGGTCGAGGAACCAGCGGGTGGCGATCAGCATGTCCTCGAACAGGTCGACCAGCGCGGGGCGGTTGGCCTCGATGAAGGAGCCGCGGATGACCAGGAAGTTCTTCTCGTTGGCGCCCATCGAGTCCTTCATGCGGGCAAGCACGCGGACCTGCTTGTTCTTCTTCGCCTCATAGGCGAAGGGCAGCGCCATGGAGGCCATGTCGATCCGCTTCTCGGTCAGCGCGGCCAGCATGTTGGGGAACTCGACCTCGACGATCTTGAGGTCGCGCTTGTCGTCGAGCCCGGCGTCGCGCAGCAGCTTGCGCAGGCCCATGTCGGTGGCGCCGCCGATGCCGTTGGTGGCGATCACCTTGCCCTTGAGGTCGGCGACGCTTTTGATCGGGCTGTCGGGGCGCACCACATACTCGCTGGAGAAGTAATCCTCGTGGCCGTCGCGCCCGGAATCGGCGACCACCTTGAGATCGTCGAGCTTGGCGTTCTGGATGGCCAGCGTGAAGGTGTTGGGCGCGAGCGCGCCGATCTCCAGCTCGCCGGCGGCCATCGCGGTGATCTGCGGGCCGCTGCCGCGGACGCGGACCGGCTCGGCGATGTAGGACTTGCCGTAGTGCTTGAGGATCTCCTTCTTCTCGAACAGGATCGGCATCATCTCGGTGGGCGTGGTGCTCCAGGCGATGCGCACCCGCATCGGGTCGGCCGCGGCGGCCGGCGCCGGGGCCAGCGTGGCGGCGCCGACGGCGAAGGCGGCGGCGATGCCGGCGGCCATCAGGCAGCGCCGCAGGACGGGGCGACGGATCATGGTTCGTTCCTCCCTTGTTTGTTCGGTTTCGTTCAGGTTCGTTCGGTGGCGTGATCAGGTCGCGGCTTCCTCGTGCCAGACGAGGAGGCGCCGGCGGAGCAGTTCGACCGATTTCAGAAGCATCAGGCCGACCAGCGCGGTCCCGACGATCCCGGAGAAGACACCGGGGGAGTCGGCCAGCCGCATGGCCAGGATCATCGATCCGCCGAGCCCGTCGGCGCCGGTGGCCATCTCGCTGACGATGATGACGATCAGCGAGATCGGCAGGGCGATCTGGAGGCCGGTGAGGATGGAGGGCAGGGCGGCCGGCAGGGCGATGCCCCACAGCATCTGGCCGCGCCCCGCGCCCATGCCGGCGGCCGACCACAGGATGAACTTGTCGACGGCCTGGGTTCCGGCGGCGGTGGCGACGATGATCGGGAACACCGCGTTGAAGGCGGCCATCAGGATCTTGGAGGTGTCGAAGATGCCGAACCACAGGACGAAGATCGGCAGGAACGCGATCTTCGGGGTCGGCAGCCCGATCGACACCAGCGGGTCGAAGAACCAGCGGGCGGCGGCCACGCGGGCGATCAGCAGGCCGATGGTGATGCCGGCCACGGCGGCGATGGCGAAGCCGGCCGCCGTGCGCAGCAGGGTCGCCACCGCCGCTCCCAGGAAGGAGCCGTCGGCGACGTCCTGGACCAGCCGCAGCGCGATCTCGCCCGGCGAGGGCAGCAGGAAGTCGGAGACGACGTCCAGGCTGGCCGAGACCTGCCAGACGGCCAGCGCCGCGGCGACGGAGGCGGCGCGGACGGCGAGCCGGCGCCCTTCGACGGCTACGCGCGCCATGCCAGCACCCTCCCCATGACGAGCAGGTAGAATCGGTCGCACAGGAAGCCGACCGCCGACACGGTCAGCACGCCCGCATACATGCCGGTGTAGATGCCACCCTCCCCGAGAAAGGAAATGAGATAGCCGAGGCCGCGCTGGCCGATCAGGAACTCCGAGCTGACCAGCAGGATGAAGGACAGGGCGAGCGCGTTGCGGAAGCCGACCAGGATGTCCGGCAGCGCCCCCGGCAGCACCACGTCGGCGATGACCCGCCAGCGCCCGGCCCCGGCGGCGCGCGCCGACCACACCAGGACGCGGTCGACTCCGCGCGCGCCGTTGTAGGCGCTGGTCACCAGCGGCAGCAGCGAGCCGATGAAGATCGCCGCCACCTTGGAGCCGGTGCCGAGGCCGAACCACATGATGAGGACCGGGATCAGCGCCGACTTGGGCAGCGGGTAGAGGCACTTGATCAGCGGACTGACGATGTCCTCGATCAGCGGGATGCGGGCCATCAGCACGCCCAGCGTGATGCCGACCACGGCGGCCAGCGACAGGCCGGCGGTGAGGTTGGCCAGCGACGACAGCCCGTGGTGGACGAGGTCGCCGGAGACCAGCAGCTCCCACCAGGCCGCGGCGATGGCGCTCAGCGGCGGCATGGCGGCGGGGTTGACCATGCCGAGGCGCGCGCCGGCTTCCCAGGCCGCGGCCAGCAGCAGGATCGGCAGATAGTGGAACAGCATGCGCAACGCCGGCATCACAGCGCCCGCGCCATGACCGCCTCGTCGCGGATCAGGCCCCAGAGATGGTCCACGCAGGCGTTGAACTCCGGCGTCCTGGTCAGCCCCTCGGTGTCGCCGCGCAGGGCGGAGGTGTCGACGATCTCGCGGATCCGCCCGGGCCGGGCGGACATCACGGCGACGCGGTCGGCCAGCAGCACCGCCTCGCGCACGTCGTGGGTGACGAAGACCACGGTCTTGGGCGCCCGTTTCATGATCGAGATCAGCTCCTCGTGCAGAAGCGTCTTGGTCTGGGCGTCGAGCGCCCCGAACGGCTCGTCCATCAGCAGGATGTCGGGGTCGAGCGCGAGCGTGCGGGCGATCGCCACGCGCTGCTTCATGCCGCCGGAAAGCTGCGAGGGGTAGCTGTCCTCGAAGCCGGTCAGATGCACGAGGTCGATGTGCTCCTGCGCGCGCCGTTCCCGTTCGGCCCGCGGCATGTTCTGGCGTTCCAGCCCGTAGAGCACGTTCTGGCGGACGGTCTTCCAGGGAAACAGCGCGAAATTCTGGAAGACCACCCCGCGGTCCGGGCCGGGGGCCGTCACCGGCCGGCCGTCCACCGTGATGGAGCCGGTCTCCACCGGAATGAAGCCGCCCAGCGCGTAGAGAAGCGTGCTCTTGCCGCAGCCCGACGGTCCGAGCAGGGCCATGAACTCCTTGTTGCGGACCTCGAACGAGATCCCGTCGAGGGCGAGCACGGGCTTGCCGCGCGCCGGCCGGTACGTATGGCCGACGTCGCGAAAGACGATCCCATTCGGCGCCATCATTGATCCTCCCCATGCGTCAGGACGGTGCCGCCCGCTGCGTCCTGCATCGTCCGGAGCCGGCAGGGGGCGGCCGTGCGCCGTCCCCTGCCGCGCTCGGACGCTCGTTCTTGTTGGGTAAAGCATAGCCCGCTGTGCCATCAGTCTGTCAACCCTATTGTCATACACTACGACAATCACTAGGATGGACGTTATGGCGGTCGGGCATGCCCCGGCCCCACCGTCTCTCCCGACGTCCCGACCAAACGCCCGCGGCGCAAGGCCGCCGGCGCCGATCCCGCGGAATGCACGATGAACGACGTTGTCCGTCTGCCCCTTTCCCCGCTCGTCCAGGAAGCCGCGCCGCTGCGACGCAAGATCGTCGCCAGCCTCAGGCAGGCGATCGAGACGGGGCAACTGCGCCCCGGCGACCGGCTGGTCGAGAAGGATCTGTGCGCCCAGCTCAACGTCAGCCGCACCTCGCTGCGCGAGGCGCTGCGCGAGCTGCAGGCGGACAATCTGGTGGTGCCGGTCCCGCGCGGCCTGATCGTGGCCGAGATCACCGAACAGGACGCGGCCAACATCTACCGTGTCCGCGCGGCGCTGGAGGGGCTGGTGGCCGAGCAGTTCGCCGAACTGGCCAACGACCTCGACATCCGGACGATGGAGGGGGCCATGGCGGCGATCGAGCAGGCCTACGCCTCAGGCCCCTTCGAGGCGGTGCTGGCCGCCAAGCGGGCCTTCTACGACGTGATCTGCACCGGGGCGCGCAACGAGATCGTCCGCGACATGCTGGCCAGCCTCTACACGCGCATCAACCAGCTGCGCAGCACGTCACGCCAGAATCCCAGCCGCGGGCCCGTCAGCCTGGCCGAGATGCGCGTGCTGGCCGCCGCCCTGGCGGCGCGTGACCCGCAGGCCGCGCGCGCGGCGGCGATCCGCCATGTGGACGCGGCGGCGGAAGCCGCGCGGGCCAACCGCAGCGCCGCCCGATCGGCCGC
>JAEZHQ010000185.1 GCA_023416455.1 Pseudomonadota bacterium
GGTGACCGGCCTCGCCGGCCGCAAGGGCGAGCCGGCGCCGCAGCAGCAGCCGGCGCCGCCGGCCGCGCACGCACCCGCCCACCACCATCACCACCATCACCACCACCAGCCGGTCCAGCCGCCGGCCATGCCGGCCGCCGCCCCGCAGCCGATGGCCCCGGCCCCGCGCCAGCCGAGCCTGAGCGTCGACACCACCGGCCAGCCGAAGATCACCGCCGCCGAGGAGGAGGTTCTGGACATCCCGGCCTTCCTGCGCCGCCAGGCCAACTGAGGCGCGGCGCCCCCCGATCCCGCCCGGCGCCGGCCTGAAGCGGCGCCGGCGGGAGCATCCACAACCGAACTGACTTCGACCGCCTCCGGAGCTTCGCCAGACCGCTCCGGGGGCGGCTTTTTCGCGTCCGCGGCACGGCCCGCGCCGCTCTGCAACAAACGGTAACAAAGAGTGATTTGTCGGCGACGGGGCCGGATGATACCTAGCATATGCGGTCATAAGGAACGTCGGGGCGCCGGGATTTTCCCAAGATACGGCGTCCGGCCTTCCCAGGCCGCCAGAAACAAGATCAAAGCGGGACAGAGACCGTGGCTTACAATCGCATCAACACCGAAGGCATGCTGCAACGGACCGTGAAGAAGCCGGTGCGCTGCACGGGCATCGGCCTGCACACGGGGGCTACGGTTGCGCTGACCATTTCACCGGCCGAGCCGAACAGCGGCTTTGTCTTCATCCGTTCGGATCTGGCCGGCGCGGCCGCGGTCATCCAGGGGCGCTGGGACCATGTGGTCGATACCCGCATGTGCACGGTCCTGGGCAACGGGCATGGCACCACGGTCGGCACGGTGGAGCATCTGATGGCGGCGCTCGCCGGCTGCGGCGTGGACAACGCCGTCATCACGCTCGACAACATCGAAGTGCCGATCATGGACGGCAGCGCCGAGCCCTTCGTCGCGGCGATCGAGCGCATCGGCACGGTGGCCCAGAACGCGCCGCGCCGGGCCATCCGCGTCTTGAAGCCGGTGACGGTGACCGACGGCGGCAAGAGCGCGTCCTTCACCCCCGGCGACGCCCCCGGCTTCAGCTTCGAGATCGACTTCGAGAACACGGTGATCGCCCACCAGTCCCACGCGGTGGAGCTGGATGGCGACAGCTTCAAGGAGGAGATCAGCCGGGCCCGCACCTTCGGCTTCCTCCACGAGGTCGAGGGGCTGCGCAAGATGGGGCTGGCCCGCGGCGGCTCGCTCGACAACGCGGTCGTCATCGACGGCGACCATGTGATGAACGAAGGCGGCCTGCGCTTCGCCGACGAGTTCGTCCGCCACAAAATCCTGGACGCCGTGGGCGACCTGTATCTGGCCGGCGGCCCGATCATCGGCCACTTCCATGGCCACCGCTCCGGCCACGCGCTGAACAACCAGCTCCTGCGCGCCCTGTTCGCCGACCGTTCGGCCTGGTGCTGGGAAACGCCGCCGAACCTGCTGCCGTCGGGCTGGAGCGCCGTCGAGCGCCGCGCCGTCGCCTGAACATCTGAACGCCTGAACGCGCGGGCGCCCGCCGGGCGCCGCGCCTCCGCCCCGCCCTCCCCTTCCGGGAGGGCTTTTTCGTGGGCGCAAACCCCCCTCCCCTTCCGGGGAGGATCTCTTCAGTGGGGGCACCCCCCTCCCCTTCCGCGCCGGAGCGGCGGGGAGAGTCGCCGGCAAGAAACCGGGCTTCCGCTTTATTTTCGAGTTATATCAAAAGTTTATTCAGTATTCCTGACAACCGAAGTGAATATTGTTCCTGATTCCTTCCGATTGCCGGCCGATTGCCGGCCGATTGCCGGCCGATTGCCGGCCGGGCACCCATCCCGGCCCCTCCCCCACCCGCGGGGAAAAGCGGCGCCTTGCGCGTTGGAAACGGCGTCCGACGGCCGGCGCCTGATGGCCTCCACGTCAAGCGCCTTGGGCATCAGCCGGCGATCAGCGCCTGCCATTCCACTTCGCTGAGGATGGTCACCCCCAGCTCGCGGGCCTTGGCCGCCTTGCTGCCGGCGTCCGCGCCGGCGACCAGATAGTCGGTCCTGGCGGAGACCGAGCCGGCGACCTTGGCGCCCAGCGCCTCGGCGCGGGTCTTGGCTTCGGTGCGGGTCATGGTCTCCAGCGTGCCGGTGAAGACCACCGTCTTGCCGGCCACCGGCGAGGCGCCGGCGCTCCTCGGGCGCTCGGCGTCGAGCACCCGGACCCCGGCCGCCTTCAGCCCGTCGATGATCGCCCGGTTGCGCTCCTCCCGGAAGAAGCCGGCCAGCTCCTCCGCCGCCACCTCGCCGACGTCGGGCACCGCCACCAGCTCACCCCAGGCCGTCCCCGGCCGCTCCCGGGCGGCGGCGGTCATGGCCTCCTTCCACGCCTCCAGCGTGCCGTGGCGCTCGGCCAGCGCCTGGGCGGCGCGGCTGTTGACCTTCTTGATGCCCAGGGCGGCGATGACCGTCTCCAGCCGCAGCCCCGGCTGGCCGGCGTAGAAATCGACCTTGGCCAGGTTGTCGGGGTCGGAGAACCAGGCCAGGAGGACGTCGGCCGTTGTCAGCCCGACCCCCTTCAGCGCGTGCAGGTCGCGCCAGGCCCCGCCCGGCATGCCGGCGACCGCCCGGGCCATGCCGTCGAGCCAGCCGTCCAGCGAGACGTAGTGGCGGGCCAGCGACTTGGCGGTCACCTCGCCGATGTGGCGGATGCCCAGCGCGAAGATGACGCGGTGCAGCTCGATTCCGTTGCGCCGCTGGTTGATGGCGGCGAACAGGTTCTCGACCGACTTCTCCTTCCAGCCCGGCCGCCCGAGGATGGCGATGGCGCCGGAGCGCTCCCGCTCCTCCAGCGTGAAGATGTCGACCGGCGAGCGCACCAGCCCGTCGTCCCAGAACTCCTCGATGATCTTCTCGCCCAGCCCCTCGATGTCGAAGGCGTTGCGCGACACGAAGTGGCGCAGCCGCTCCTTGGCCTGCGCCGCGCAGATGAGGCCGCCGGTGCAGCGGCGCACCGCCTCGTCCGGCTCGCGCACGGCGAGGCTGCCGCACACCGGGCAGTGGTCGGGGAAGCGGAAAGGCTCGGTCCCGGCTGGCCGCTGGCCCGCGATCACCCCGACGATCTGCGGGATGACGTCGCCGGCCCGCTGGACGGTGACGAGGTCGCCGACGCGCACGTCCTTGCGGGCGATCTCGTCCTCGTTGTGCAGGGTGGCGCGGCTGACCACGACACCGCCGACGGTGATGTCCTCCAGCTCCGCCACCGGCGTCAGGGCGCCGGTGCGGCCGACCTGGATGGTGATCCCCTTCAGCCGGGTCTGCGCCTGCTCGGCCGGGAACTTGTGGGCGATGGCCCAGCGCGGGGCGCGGCTGACGAAGCCCAGGCGCTGCTGAAGCTCCAGGCTGTCCACCTTGTAGACGACGCCGTCGATGTCGAAGGGCAGGCCCGAGCGCCGCTGGCCGATCTGGCCGTAGTAGCGGAGCAGCGTGTCCGGCCCGTCGCACAGCTCGGCCGGGCGGTTCAACCGGAAGCCCCAGCCCTTCAGCCGCTCGCGCACCCCCCATTGGCTGTCGGCGATCGGCTCCGACGCCTCGCCCAGCGCGTAGCCGAAGAAGCAGAGCGGGCGGGCGGCGGTGACCTTCGGATCCTTCTGGCGCAGCGACCCGGCCGCCGCGTTGCGCGGGTTGGCGAACAGCGCCTCGCCCCTCTCGGCGTTGGCCCGGTTCATGGCCAGGAAGTCGTCGCGCGTCATGTAGACCTCGCCGCGCACCTCCAGAACCGCCGGGTAGGGCGGGTCGAGCCGCTGCGGCACGTCGCGGATGGTGCGGACGTTGGCCGTCACGTCCTCGCCCTCCGCCCCGTCGCCGCGGGTGGCGGCCAGGACGAGGCGCCCGTCCTCGTAGCGCAGCGAGCAGGACAGCCCGTCGATCTTGGGCTCCGCCACGAAGCGCAGCGCGGCGGCGTCGGCCAGGCCGAGGAAGCGGCGGACGCGCGCGACGAACTCCTGCACCTCTTCCGGCGCGAAGGCGTTGCCGAGCGACAGCATGGGCACGGCGTGCCGCACCTTGCGGAAGCCGGCGGCCGGCGCCGCGCCGACGCGCAGGGAGGGGGAATCGGCGCGGCCCAGCTCCGGGAAGCGGGCCTCGATGGAGCCGTTGCGCCGGACCAGCGCGTCGTAGGCGGCGTCGTCGATCTCCGGCGCGTCCTGCTGGTGGTAGAGCCGGTCGTGGTGGGCGATCTCCGCCGCCAGGGCGGCCAGCTCGGCCTGCGCCTGCTCGACCGTCAGCTCCTCCACGGGGATGGTGCGAAGGGTGGCGGGAACGTCGAACAGGTCGTTCATGGCGGGTCTCTCGTGTCCTCGGCTTGCGGGGGCGCAGCATAGCGCCCCGGGGCGGAACGGTCACTCCCGGCGGACCCGTCGCCGGACGCAACCCGGGGTCCGCCCCGCTGCGGTGCGGCCCGCCGCGGATTGCGTGTATGATGCCCCGGCGACCGCCATCGGAAGCCATTCATGACCGAGCCCGCCCACAGCCTGACCACCGATGACCGCTTCGTCGTCGCCGCCGCCCTCGACCGCATCCTCTACGAGCACCCCGACCGCTTCGCGGCGGAGGACGCGCGCCTGCTGCGCCGGCTGATTCCCCGCACGCGCACGCCCTGGCTGCGGCTGGGCTTCCGCGCCGAGCGCCAGGGTCCCTCCGTCTCCGGCCAGGCGGCCGGGATCGGCCCGGTGGATCTGAAGGGCGACCGCAAGGTGGTCGAGCGCGGCCTGGGCGACCCGCCGGTGTGGCGGTGCGGGCAGTACAAGATCTCCAACCACGGCGACGACCTGGAGATCTGGCAGGTGATGAGCGACGAGTTCGCCGAGGAGCCGAAGGGCGCCCGGCTGGAGTTCGGCAGCGCCGGCGCCCCGGAGCGCCTGACCTTCTTCCAGCCTCGCGACCTGGAACTGCGCATCCCCTTCACCAGCTTCGCCGTCGGCCTGCGGCTGGGCGGCTGGCAGGAGTGGAAGCGCGCCGCCTGATGCGGACGGCGCCGGAAGGCTACACCCGCATCACGCCGCGTCGAGGTGGGCCGGCGGCTCCACCAAGGGGTCGGCGACGGCGGCGAAGCCCGGGACCTCCAATCCGGCGGCGGACCAGCCCGCCGCCCCGGCCTCCAAGGGCGGCGCTTCCCCGGACAGGCCCTGGATCACCGCGTGCTGGTAGAGATCGAGGCCGTCGGCCTCGCCGGCCGCCGGGAAGAAACCCTGGTCGGCGTCGACGACCAGCGCGCCGTTCCACCACAGGTCGGCCTGGCCCGTGACCACATCCTTGCCGTCCAACGCCCCCTTGTCGTAGGTGACGATGCCGTCGGTCGGCTTCACCGCCTTGCCGTTGATGGTGACCGTGTTGACGGTCAGGTTGCGGTCCTCGCCGTCGATCACGGCGTCGTTGTCGTACCGGATCTGCACCTTGTGGGCGGTGCCGGGGGCGGCGTCCACGGTGAAGGCGTAATCCTCGGCGGTGCTGCCCACGCGGCCCTCGCCCACCGTCCGGCCATCGACCAGCAGGGTGAAGCGGGCGTTCACCCCGCCCGCCGCGATGCCCTGGGCGTTGACCGTGATCGTCGTGGCGGCGCCCGCCGGGGCCGGGCCGGAGGCCTGGGCCGGAAGCCGCGCCACCTCGGCCAGCAGCGCGTCGACGTCGATCTCGGTGTAGCCGGAGGTTCCCATGGCGGTGCCGCTGCTCCGGGCCAGCGCCAGGAACTCGTCCTGGGTGAGGCGCTCGCCGGTCAGCTCCACGGCCCGCTGCTGGGCCAGCGCCACGGCGGCGGTGACGGTCGGCGCCGCGAAGGAGGAACCGTTGGCCCGGTAGCTCTGGCCGGACAGGTCGGTCAGGCGGATGTCAGTGCCGTCCGCGCAGAGGTCGGTCAGCGTCGGGCTGCGCTGCGCCCAGGCCGGGAATTCCCCCTCCCCGGTCGAGGCCGACACGCAGATCTGGTTGGGATCGGCGGCGAAGCTCGAAACGTCCTGGGAGGCGCCGCCGTCGCCGCTGTTGCCGGCCGCCGCCACCGTGAGGACGCGCTTGGCGGCCAGCGCCGCCAGCTCGTCCGACAGGGCGGAATGGAGCGGCGCCGTTTCCTTGCCGCCGCCGAGCGACAGGTTGACCGCGACCACGTTGTAGGCGTCGGCGTTGGCGACCACCCATTGCAGGGCCTGCTCGATGCGGGATTCGTCGGTGGCGCTGCCGTCGTCGGGCATGACCTTCAGCGCGACCACGCCGACGTCGGGCGCGGTCGCCAGCAGGCTGGCGGTGACGAGCGCGCCGTGCGTGTCGGCGGCGGCCACCATGACGTCGTCGTCGCCGTCGTGGAAGTCCTTCTGGTACAGCAGATTGCCCGTTGCCCAGGCGGAGGACAGGCCGCTGTCGATGACGACGACGGTTCCGGCGGAGCTGCGCGACATGGCACCAACCTCGATTCCTTGCAGACATGGCGCCGCCCCGGCGGAGCCGGCGCGGCGGGGGCGGACTATGCGGGGCGCGCTGTGGCCTGCGGATGACCGTCATGGTCGAATTCTGTGACCATGCCCGCCCGCCGGAACCCGGACGGACGAAGGGCCGCGCCCCGCAGGACGCGACCCCCGCCCCTTCCTCCTTCGGGCGCCTTCCGTCAGAAGTCCATGTCGCCGCCGGGCGCGGCGGGCGCCGCGGCCTTCCTCTCCGGAATCTGGGCGACCATCGCCTCGGTGGTGATGAGCAGGCCGGCGACCGAGGCCGCGTCCTGGAGCGCGGTGCGCACCACCTTGGCCGGGTCGATGATGCCCGCCTTCACCAGATCCACCCACTCGCCGCGGTAGGCGTCGTAGCCCCAGTTCTCGTCGCCGCTCTCCGCCAGCTTGCCGACGATGATCGAGCCGTCGACCCCGGCGTTGACGGCGATCTGGCGAACCGGCGCGGTCAGCGCCCGGCGCACGATGTCGACTCCGACCCGCTGGTCGTCGTTGGCCGGCGACACGCCGTCCAGAGCCTTCGCGGCGCGGGCCAGGGCGACGCCGCCGCCGGGCAGGATGCCCTCTTCCACCGCGGCGCGGGTGGCGTGCAGGGCGTCGTCCACCCGGTCCTTGCGCTCCTTGACCTCCACCTCGGTGGCGCCGCCGACGCGGATGACCGCCACGCCGCCGGCCAGCTTGGCCAGGCGCTCCTGGAGCTTCTCGCGGTCGTAGTCCGAGGTGGTCTCCTCGATCTGCTGGCGGATCTGGGTGCAGCGGGCGGCGATGGCCGCCTTCTCGCCGACGCCGTTGACGATGGTGGTGTCGTCCTTGGTGATGACCACCTTGCCGGCGCGGCCCAGCATGTCGATGGTGACGTTCTCCAGCTTGATGCCCAGCTCCTCCGACACGAGCTGGCCGCCGGTCAGGACGGCGATGTCCTCCAGCATGGCCTTGCGGCGGTCGCCGAAGCCCGGCGCCTTCACCGCGGCGATGCGCAGGCCGCCGCGCAGCTTGTTGACCACCAGCGTGGCCAGCGCCTCGCCCTCCACCTCCTCGGCGACGATGAGCAGCGGCTTGCCCGACTGCACCACCGTTTCCAGCACCGGGACCAGCGACTGGATGCCCGACAGCTTCTTGTCGTGGATGAGGATGTAGGGATCCTCCAGCTCGACCTGCATCTTGTCGGGGTTGGTGACGAAATAGGGGCTGGTGTAGCCGCGGTCGAACTGCATGCCTTCGACCACCTCCAGCTCGGTGTCGAGGCTCTTGGCCTCCTCGACCGTGATGACGCCCTCGTTGCCGACCCGCTCCATGGCGCGGGCGATCATCCGGCCGATCTCCGCCTCGCCGTTGGCCGACACGGTGCCGACCTGGGCGATCTCCTCGTTGGTGGTGACCGCCTTGGCCTTGCCCTTCAGCGCCGTGACCACGGCCTCGACCGCGATGTCGATGCCGCGCTTGAGATCCATGGGGTTCATGCCGGCGGCGACCGCCTTGGCGCCCTCGCGGACGATGGCCTGGGCCAGCACGGTGGCGGTGGTGGTGCCGTCGCCCGCCGCGTCGGCGGTCTTGCTGGCCACCTCGCGCAGCATCTGGGCGCCCATGTTCTCGAACTTGTCGGAAAGCTCGATCTCCTTGGCGACGCTGACGCCGTCCTTGGTGATGCGCGGCGCGCCGAACGACTTCTCGATGACGACGTTGCGGCCCTTGGGGCCGAGGGTGACCTTCACCGCATCGGCCAGGATGTCCACCCCGCGCAGCATCTTCTCGCGGGCGGCGGTGGAGAACTTGACGTCCTTGGCAGCCATGGCTCCGTCCTCCCCCTCAGGCCGCCTTGCGGGCGCTGGCGGCGCCGGCCTCGATGACGCCGAGAATGTCGGATTCCTTCATGATCAGGAGGTCCTCGCCGTCGATCTTCACCTCCGTGCCCGACCATTTGCCGAACAGCACGCGGTCGCCGACCTTGACGTCGGGGGCGATCCGCTTGCCGCCCTCGTCGCGGGCGCCGGGGCCGACCGCGAGGATCTCGCCCTCCTGCGGCTTCTCCTTCGCGGTGTCGGGGATGATGATGCCGCCGGCCGTCCGGGTGTCGGACTCGATGCGGCGGACCAGAACACGATCGTGCAACGGCTTGAACGTCATGATGTGACACTCCTTTGAAACAAGCGAATGCCTTTGCTTTTGCGAGCGCCCCCTCGATGGGCCGCGCTGCGTGGAAACCGATTTAAGAAAAAGAAAAAGCCAAGTCAACACCAAAATTCGCCAAGAAAATCTCCAATCATTTACTTTCAATCACGCAACACGACCAGCCCGGCCCAGGTCATGGGCCAGGCATCTTCATGAGACGTCGGGTCGGGGGGAGGGGTGCCGGTCAGGCGGTCGGGACGAGGGTCGGCATCGCACATATCCTCCAAGGAGCAACATGCAACGGGAATCCGCCGGTGGCCCGCGGCGCGGCACCCCCATGGGGCCGGATTCACGGCCGGGATCTGGGATGCCCGGCCCCGGCGTCAAGAGGCCGGCGCGGGCCGATGATACGGACGGCGCTCAGGCACCGCCGGTGCGGGCGGGCGTCACGGGCCGCTGCCGCCGAAGCCGTTGGCGGAGAGCGCCGCCTGGGTGCGGTTGCGGACGCCGAGGTGGCGGAGGATGGCGGTGACGTGCACCTTCACCGTGCCCTCGGTCAATCCCAGCTCATGGGCGATCTGCTTGTTCGACTTGCCGTCGCGCAGGCGGGTCAGCACGTCGCGCTGACGGGGGGTGAGCAGGTCGCCGGCCGCGGCGGCGAGCGGGCCGTCCTCGCCGTCGGCGGCGGCACCCAGGACGAAATCGACCTCCCGCCCGGTGCGGATGGCCTGTTCCGGCAGATAGACCCCTCCGGCCAGGACAAGCTGGAGGGCGCCGAGCAGCACCTTGGCGCTGCTGGATTTCGGGATGTAGCCGGCGGCCCCGTGCTCCAGCGCCGCCAGCAGGTCGGAGCGCTTCTCCGAGGCCGACACCACCACCAGAAGCGCCCCCGGCAGCCGCTGGTGGATGTCGCCCAGCGCCGCGAAGCCGGTCCAGCCGGGCATGCCGAGATCGACCAGCACGAGATCCAGATGGATGCCGCTGTCGCACAGCTGCCTCACGTCGCCGAAAGAACTCGCCTCGAAGAAGTTCATATTCTCATTGAATTGCGCCAGAAGACGGCGCAGCCCGTCGCGGAACAAAAGATGATCATCGGCGATCAGGACGTTCATCGCCGGCTTGTCGGGAAACTGGGAGGAGGTGTTCATTGGGGATGCGCCGGGCCATCAAAGCCGTATCGAACGATGATGGTGGAATAATCGTTTGGATAGTACGGGTAAAGGACGCCTTTGGTCTTATGGCCGACCACCTAGGCTGGAAGCCAGGGCGCCGGCCCGGTGGCGAACGCGGGCACGCCGGCCGCGGGATGGCGCGGCCGGCGTGCCCGCCGGAGGGGACGGCGGCGCCCCGCCTCCCCGAGAGAAGACAGCCGGGCGGCGGGCCTCACGCCATGCTGGCGGTGACCCCCGGAGCCTCGGCAGCCTGCTCGCTGATGCCGTTGTTGAGCGCCCAGATGGCCGCCTGGGTGCGGTTGGAGGCGTTGATCTTGCGCAGCAGGCTCTTCAGGTGGACCTTGACCGTCGCCTCGGTGATGTGGAGATGGTTGGCGATCATCTTGTTGGAATTGCCGTTCAGCAAGCAGCGCAGAATCTGGATTTCCCGCTGCGACAGCCCCTTGCGGCGGGCCGGCACCTCGGTGCCGATCTCCTCGTGCCGGCCGCTGATCAGCAGTTCGGCGAGGTGCGTCGGGAACACCTTCTCGCCCATCATCACCAGCTTGAGCGACTGCATCAGCGCCTCGCAGGCGATGTCCTTCATCAGGTAGCCGTCGGCCCCGGCGCCCAGCGCGCCCGACAGGCGGCGGGTGCACAGATCGGTGGTCAGGATGACGACACGGATCCGTGGATGCCCGGCCCGCAGCGCCCGCATCGCCTCCACCTCCTCCTCGCCGCCGCTGGCCAGATCGATGAGGATCAGATCGGGGGGAGTGCCGGCCGCTTCCACCGCCGGAACGCCTTCACGCAGACTGCCGGCCTCGCCGATCACCTTGAAGGGTGTGGCCTCGAAAAGCCGCTTCATGCCCTCGCGGAAGAGCTTGTTCGCATCGATGAGGAAAACGTTCACGGGATCCATCGTCTCTACCCGCCTTCTGTTCGGTTCAAGTCGGTTGCGCTGTCGGCACTTGGTGGCTGCCGCGGTCCGCGGGGGCTGCCCCATCGTTCCCGGTGGTGCCACGATTTGAAGTGACATTACCCCAGATTTGCGCGACAGAAAATTTCTCCAAAGTAGAATCAGCGTCTCGCAATGGGCATATGCCCTAAGCCAAAATAAGACGAAGCGTTGATCCGCCTGTCCCCGCACTCCTTGTAGGGAATAATCGGAGAGAAGATAATCGGTTCCCGGCTGTGATCTATTGATGATTTTAGAGATCGGATGGCCGAACGTCTCAAAGGAACTTCGGCCTGGTGACCTAGGCCAGGGGCCACAGGGGACGGGGCGGGGAGGATTGACATCCGCATACACGCCATCTGCCGTTCGGCCAGGGCCATCCCCGCCTGCGCGGCCGCGAGGAGGCTCCAAGCGCCGGGGCGCATGCTATATAGAATGGGTCCCGCAAGCGGACCTTCCCGCAGACTGGTGCCTCATGTCCGATCCCTACGCCTATGACGACCCGCTGAGCCACGCCGCGGCCCCGACGCCCGCCCCGGCCCGGCGCTTCGCCTATCTCGACGGCCTCAACCCGTCCCAGCGCGAGGCGGTGGAAGCCCTCGACGGCCCCGTCCTGGTGCTGGCCGGGGCCGGGACGGGCAAGACGCGGGTGCTGACGACCCGGCTGGCGCACCTGCTGATGACCCGGCGCGCCGCCGCCTTCCAGGTGCTGGCGGTGACCTTCACCAACAAGGCCGCCCGCGAAATGCGCGAGCGCGTCGCCACCCTGATGGGAATCGAGCCGGAGGGCTGGTGGCTGGGCACCTTCCACGCCCTGGCGGCGCGCATCCTGCGCCGCCACGCCGAGCTGGTCGGCCTGAAGTCCAGCTTCACCATCCTCGACACCGACGACCAGATCCGCCTGGTCAAGCAGCTGCTGGACGCCGGGAACATCGATTCGAAGAAGTGGCCGGCGCGGCAGGTGCTGGGGGTGATCGAGCGCTGGAAGGACCGTGGCCTGACGCCCGACCGGCTGGCCGAGTCCGACGGCGGCGACGTGGCCGGCGGGCGCGTGGTCGACCTCTACCGCCAGTACCAGGAGCGGCTGCGCACCCTGAACGCCTGCGACTTCGGCGACCTCCTGCTCCACAACCTCGCCATCTTCCAGAAGCACCCCGACGTGCTCGCCGAATACCACCGCAAGTTCCGCTACATCCTCGTCGACGAGTATCAGGACACCAACGTCGCCCAGTATCTCTGGCTGCGCATCCTCTGCCAGGCGCACAAGAACATCTGCTGCGTCGGCGACGAGGACCAGTCGATCTACGCCTGGCGCGGCGCCGAGATCGGGAACATCCTGCGCTTCGAGACCGACTTCCCGGGCGCCAAGCTGGTGAAGCTGGAGCAGAACTACCGCTCCACCGGGCACATCCTGTCGGCCGCCTCCGGCCTGATCGCCAACAACAAGGGCCGGCTGGGCAAGACGCTGTGGACCGAGGCCGACGGCGGAGAGCCGGTGCGCGTGCGCGGCGTCTGGGACGGCGAGGAGGAGGCGCGCTGGGTCGGCGAGGAGATCGAGGCGCTGCAACGCCAGGGCGTGGCGCTGTCGCAGATCGCCATCCTGGTGCGCGCCGGCTTCCAGACCCGCGAGTTCGAGGAGCGCTTCATCACGCTCGGACTGCCCTACAAGGTCCTGGGCGGCCCCCGCTTCTACGAGCGCCAGGAGATCCGCGACGCGCTCGCCTATTTCCGGGTGGTCGCCTCCCCCGACGACGACCTCGCCTTCGAGCGCATCGTCAACGTGCCCAAGCGCGGCATCGGCCCGGCGGCGCTCCAGTGCCTCCACCAGGCGGCGCGGGCGCAGGGACTGCCGCTGACCGAGACCGGCTGGGCGCTGACCGGGACCGACGAGCTGAAGCCCAAGCTGCGCGCCACGCTGCGCGCCCTGCTCCAGGATTTCTTCCGCTGGCGCGGCCTCGCCGCGACCCTGCCGCACACCGATCTGGCGCGCATGATCCTGGACGAGTCGGGCTACACCCGCATGTGGCAGGAGGACAAGACGCCCGAGGCGCCCGGCCGGCTGGAAAACCTGAAGGAGCTGATCACCGCCATGGCCGAGTTCGAGAATCTCGGCGGCTTCCTGGAGCATGTGGCGCTGGTCATGGAGAACGCCGAGGCCGCCGGGGCCGACCAGGTCACGGTGATGACCCTGCACGGCGCCAAGGGGCTGGAGTTCGACATCGTCTTCCTCCCCGGCTGGGAGGAAGGGGTGTTCCCCAACCAGCGCGCGCTGGACGAGACCGGCATCGCCGGCCTGGAGGAGGAACGGCGGCTCGCCTACGTCGGCCTCACCCGCGCCCGCAAGCGCGCCTACGTCAGCCACGCCGCCAACCGGCGCCTCTACGGCAACTGGGTCAGCGCCATCCCCTCCCGCTTCGTCGACGAGCTTCCCGACGCGGACGTGGAGGCCGAGGCGGCCAGCGGACTCTTCGCCGGGACCGGCGGCGGGGTGCCGGGCGGCGGCCACGGGGGCGGAGGCTACGGAAACGGGGGCTATGGGGGCGGGGGCTATGGGGGCGGGGGCTATGGGGGCGGCTTCGCCTTCCGCTCCCCGCCGCGCCAGCCCCCCGCCCCGCGCACCATCACGCTGGACGGCGGCTCCTACCAGGTGGCGCCGCGAACCCGGCCGGACGCCCCCTTCCCCAAGGGGGCGCGGGTGTTCCACCAGAAGTTCGGCTACGGCACCGTCACCGCGGTCGAGCAGGACAAGCTGCACATCGACTTCGACCAGGCCGGCCCGAAGAAGGTCATGGACAGCTTCGTCGTCCCCGCCGACCAGGCGGGGTGACGCCGTCCCGGCCCGCCGCCGCCCCTGTGGCGGCCGTGCCGCAGGGACCGCCCCCGCCCTGCGGCACGATGGCCCGCCGCCGGAACCTCTTGGTGCACCGGAGGCTTGGTGGTAAACCCGCATCACCGCCGCGCCCACCCACCACAACGACCCGTCCCATGTCCCGCACCATGCTCTGGCGCCTCGCGCTCGTCGTCCCCGAGGCCCATGCCCCCGCCTTCGCGGAGGCCGTGGGCGACCATGCCGATGCGGTGTCCACCTTCGAGCTTGAGGAGGGCGGGAACTGGCTGGTCGAAGCCACCCTCCACGGCGAGCCTGACCAGCCGCGCCTCGCCGCCCGCGTCGCCGTCCTGGCCGAGGCGCTGGGCCTGCCGGAGCCCAAGCTGATCGTCGAGGCGCTGCCCTCCATCGACTGGGTCTCGCACAGCTACCAGGGCTTCCCGCCGATTCGCGCCGGCCGCTTCTTCGTGCACGGCTCGCACCACGACGGCACGGTGCCGGCCGGCAGCATCCCGCTCCTGGTCGATGCCGCCACCGCCTTCGGCACCGGCGAGCACGGCTCGACCAAGGGCTGCCTGCTGGCGCTCGACCGGCTGTCGCGCCGCCTCCGCCTGCCGCGCAGGGGCCGCGGCGGCGCGCTCGACATGGGCTGCGGCTCGGGCATCCTGGCGCTGGCCATGGCCAAGCGGTGGGGCATCCCCGTCACCGCCGCGGACATCGACCCCGAGGCGGTGCGCGTCACCCGCATCAACGCCGTGATCAACGGGGTCAGGACGCGCGTCCGCGCCGAGGGGGGCGACGGCTACCACACCCCCGTCGTCGGCCGGCACAAGCCCTACGGCCTGATCACCGCCAATATCCTGGCCCGCCCGCTGGCCCGCATGGCGCCGCAGCTGCGCCGGCACCTGAAGCCCGGCGGCGTGGCCGTGCTGGCCGGGCTGCTGAACCGCCAGGAGCGCCACGTCCTCCAGGCCCACCGCGCCCAGGGGCTCCATCTCGTCGCCCGCATCCCGGTCGGGGAATGGACGACGCTGGTGGTGCGGCGGCCGCGCCGGCGCTGACCCGCCGGCGGATCATGCCGCCCCCGGGGCTGTTAAGGCAGCATCACCCCCGAGGCCGAGGCAGGGAGGACCGATGCTGAACCGGATCAGGGCGCTGTTCCAGGAGCCCGAACGCCGCGACACCGGCCGGGATGCGTTGCAGGCGGCGGCCGCCGCCCTGCTCGTCGAGACGGCGCGCACCGACGACACCATCGACGAGGCCGAGCGCGCCCGCATCCTCGACGTCACCCGCCGCCACTTCAACCTGAGCGAGGAGGAGGCGCAGGACCTCCTCTCCGCCGCCGTGTTCGACACCGAAGGGGTGTCGCCGCACCACCGCTACGTCAGCGTCATCATGGAGCGCTGCCCGCCCGACCAGCGCCTGTGGATCATCGAGATGCTGTGGGAGGTCGCCTACGCCGACGGCCACCTGAACGACCTTGAGGCCAACCTGCTGCGCCGCATCGGCGGCCTGCTCCACGTCTCCGACCGGGATCGCGGCGCCGCCCGCAAGCGCGTCCTCCAGCGGCTCGGCCTGCCGGAGGACAGCGGCCTGCCCTGACCGGCCGCACCGGACCGGCCGCACCGGACCAGCCGCACCGGACCAAAGTGCGCGGCTCCGCTTGCGCCGCGCCGCCCGGGTGCCTAGCCTTTGGGGATCGGCTTCACCGGACGAGGAAACGCCCCCCGTGTCCAGCGCGTACCGCGGCGACGAAACCCTGGCCCATCTCCTGACCCAAGCAGGAATCGACCGCCGGCCCGCGGAGATCCGCGCGCTGATCGCCGGCGTGCTGGCGGCGCCCGAGAGCCATGACCCCGACGGCTGGCTCGTCCTGGTGGGCGCGGCGCTGCCCGAGGCGCTCGCCGGGCAGCTCCGCGCCCTCAAG
>JAEZHQ010000231.1 GCA_023416455.1 Pseudomonadota bacterium
TCAGGCGTCGACCGTCTCGGCCACCTCGCGGAAGGCGGGGATCTGGTCGAAGTTCATGTAGCGGTAGATGTCGCCGGCCTTCTGGTTCACGACGGCCACCTGGTCCAGATACTCGGCCACGGTCGGCAGGCGGCCGAGCAGGGCGGAGACGGCGGCCAGTTCGGCCGAGCCGAGATAGACGCGGGTGTCGATGCCCAGGCGGTTGGGGAAGTTGCGGGTCGAGGTGGAGATCGCCGTGGAGCCCTTGCGGATCTGCGCCTGGTTGCCCATGCACAGCGAACAGCCGGGAAGCTCCATGCGCGCGCCCGACCGGCCGAGCACGCCGTAGTAGCCTTCCTCGCTCAGGATTTGGGCGTCCATCTTGGTCGGCGGGGCGATCCACAGGCGGGTCGGGATGTCGGTCTTGCCCTCCAGAACCTTGCCGGCCGCGCGGAAGTGGCCGATGTTGGTCATGCAGGAGCCGATGAAGACCTCGTCGATCTTATCGCCGGCGACCTCGGAGAGCAGCTTCACGTCGTCCGGGTCGTTCGGGCAGGCGAGGATCGGCTCGGTCACGTCGGCCAGGTCGATCTCGATCACCGCCGCGTATTCGGCGTCGGCGTCCGGCTCCAGGAGCTGCGGGTTGGCGATCCAGGCTTCCATCGAGCGGATGCGGCGCTCCAGCGTCCGGCGGTCCTGGTAGCCGTTCGCGATCATCCACTTCATCAGCGTGATGTTGGAGCGCATGTACTCGATGATCGGCTCCTGGTTCAGCCGCACCGTGCAGGCGGCGGCGGAACGCTCGGCCGAGGCGTCGGACAGCTCGAACGCCTGCTCCACCTTGAGGTCGGGCAGCCCCTCGATCTCCAGGATGCGGCCGGAGAAGATGTTCTTCTTGCCCTTCTTCTCAACCGTCAGCAGGCCCTGGCGGATGGCGTAGAGCGGGATGGCGTTGACCAGGTCGCGCAGGGTGACGCCCGGCTGGAGGGTGCCCTTGAAGCGGACGAGCACGCTCTCCGGCATGTCCAGCGGCATGACGCCGGTGGCGGCGGCGAAGGCGACCAGGCCGGAGCCGGCCGGGAAGGAGATGCCGATCGGGAAGCGGGTGTGGCTGTCGCCGCCGGTGCCAACCGTGTCGGGCAGCAGCAGGCGGTTGAGCCAGGAGTGGATGACGCCGTCGCCGGGCCGCAGGGACACGCCGCCGCGGGTGGCGATGAAGGACGGCAGCTCCTGGTGCATCTTCACATCGACCGGCTTGGGATAAGCCGCCGTGTGGCAGAAGGACTGCATGACGAGGTCGGCGGAGAAGCCCAGGCAGGCGAGATCCTTCAGCTCGTCGCGGGTCATCGGGCCGGTGGTGTCCTGCGAGCCGACCGTGGTCATCTTCGGCTCGCAGTAGGTGCCCGGGCGGATGCCCTGGCCGTCCGGCAGGCCGCAGGCGCGGCCGACCATCTTCTGGGCCAGCGAGAAGCCCTTGCCGCTGTCGGCCGGGGAGGCGGGCAGGCGGAACAGGGTGGAGGGGGCCAGCCCCAGCGCCTCGCGGGCGCGGGCGGTCAGGCCGCGGCCGATGATCAGCGGGATGCGGCCGCCGGCGCGGACCTCGTCGAAGATGACCTCGGACTTGACCTTGAACTCGGCGATCACCTCGCCGTTCTTCAGGGCCTTGCCCTCATAGGGGCGCAGCTCGACGACGTCGCCGGTCTCCATCCTGGAGACGTCCAGCTCGATCGGCAGCGCGCCGGCGTCCTCCATGGTGTTGTAGAAGATCGGGGCGATCTTGGTGCCCAGGCAGACGCCGCCGAAGCGCTTGTTCGGGACGTAGGGGATGTCCTCGCCGGTCCACCACAGGACGGAGTTGGTCGCCGACTTGCGCGAGGAGCCGGTGCCGACCACGTCGCCGACATAGGCGACCAGGTTGCCCTTGGCCTTCAGCGCCTCGATCTGCTTCACCGGGCCGCGCGTGCCGGGCTCCTCCGGCTCGATGCCGGGGCGCGGGTTCTTCAGCATGGCCAGCGCGTGCAGCGGGATGTCCGGGCGCGACCAGGCGTCCGGGGCCGGCGACAGGTCGTCGGTGTTGGTCTCGCCGGACACCTTGAAGATGGTCAGCGTCAGGCTGGCCGGCACCTCGGGGCGCGAGGTGAACCACTCGGCGTCGGCCCAGGACTGGAGCACCGCCTTGGCGTTGGCGTTGCCCTGGTCGGCCAGCTCCTTGACGTCGTGGAAGTAGTCGAACATCAAAAGCGTGGACTTCAGGCCGGCGGCGGCGGCGGCGCCGCACTCGGCGTCGGACAGCAGCTCGATCAGCGGCTTGATGTTGAAGCCGCCGAGCATGGTGCCCAGAAGCTCGGTCGCCTTGACCTTGGAGATCAGCGGCGAGGTCTCCGCGCCCTTGGCGACGGCGGCCAGGAAGCCGGCCTTGACCCGGGCGGCGTCGTCCACGCCCGCCGGGACGCGGTGGGTGACGAGGTCGACCAGGAACGACTCTTCACCCTGGGGAGGAGTGCGCAGAAGGCCGATCAGCTCCTCGGTCTGCTTGGCGGTAAGCGGCAGGGGCGGAATGCCGAGCGCCGCACGCTCAGCGACATGCTGGCGGTATGCTTCGAGCACGGTATGATCCTCTCATCCAAGGTTGCTGTCAGACGCGCGTTCCCCGACCTGGGGCGGCGCCGCCGCCTCCGCGCCGCCCGGCGGGCGGCCTGGCCCGCGTGCCGAGTTGGCGGAAGGGAAGAGCAGGATACCGGCCCCACGCCGCGGCTCCCTCATCCACGAAGGACCCGCCGCGGAACGCAGACGTCTTACGTCGCCGCTCCGGCATCGTCAAGTTGACGTGCGATTCGCGCGGCGGTTTTCACGCCGCGGCCATAGAAGTGGTATTACAACTTGCCGCGGCGTCGGCCGCCGCCGCCGGCCGATTTCCTGCACAGCACATCGCCTCTGCAATATTCTTGCGCATTGGCCTTCCCGGCGGCCTTGCCGGCGCGGGCGTTTTGCTGGGCGCCTGCTGCGGCCCGGCGCTTCCCGGCGGGCGTCGCGCCGCCCAGTTCGGCGGCAAATCGGCGCTGGCGGTGTTTTCCCTGGAACGATACACTGCCGGCCACCGTCCCATGCCCAAAAGACGCCCCCTTCTCGCCTCCCTGCTGAGCGTCCTGATCGCGCTCGCCCCGGCTCCGCCGCTGCCGCCGCTCGCCGCGGCGGCGGCCATCGGTGCCGCCGCGGCGGCCGCGACCACGACCTTCTGGCCGGCGGAGGCGGAGGCG
>JAEZHQ010000246.1 GCA_023416455.1 Pseudomonadota bacterium
GCCGGTCAGGCCGCGACCAGCTCCTCCAGAGCGGACTCGATGATGCCGAGCCCCTCATCGACCAGGGCGTCGGAAGCGGTCAGCGGCACCAGGACGCGGATGACGTTGCCGTAGGTGCCGCAGGAGAGCAGCACCAGCCCCTTCTCCGCCGCCCGGGCGACCAGCGCCTTGGTCAGCTCGGGCGCCGGCTCCCGGGTGTCGCGGTCCTTGACCAGCTCCATGGCGACCATGGCGCCCAGGTTGCGGACGTCGCCGATGGCCGACAGCGTGTTGCGCCGGGCCATGTCGCGGAAACGGCCGGCGATGCGCTCGCCCAGGTGCTGGGCGCGCTCGACGAGCTTCTCCTCCTCGATGACGTCCAGGACGGCCAGCGCCGCCGTGGTGGCCAGCGGGTTGCCGGCGTAGGTGCCGCCGAGGCCGCCGGGGATCGGGGCGTCCATGATCGCCGCCTTGCCGGTGACCGCCGACAGCGGGAAGCCGCCGGCCAGGCTCTTGGCCATGGTCATCAGGTCGGGCTCGACCCCGGCGTGCTCGATGGCGAACATCCGGCCGGTGCGGGCGAAGCCCGTCTGGATCTCGTCGGCGACGAAGACGATGCCGTGCTGGTCGCAGATCCGGCGCAGCGCCTGGAGGAACTCCGGCGGCGCCGGATGGAAGCCGCCCTCGCCCTGCACCGGCTCGACGATGAGGGCGGCGACGCGGGCCGGGTCGACGTCCGACTTGAACAGCAGGTCGAGCGCCTTGAGGCTGTCCTCGACGCTGGTCCCCCGGTAGGCGTTGGGGAAGGGTGCGTGGTAGACCTCGCCCGGGAAGGGGCCGAAGCCGACCTTGTAGGGCACGACCTTGCCGGTCAGCGCCATGGCCAGGAGGGTGCGGCCGTGGAAGCCGCCGGAGAAGGCGACCACCGCCGGGCGGCCGGTGTGGGCGCGGGCGATCTTGACGGCGTTCTCCACCGCCTCGGCGCCGGTGGTGAAGAAGGCGGTCTTCTTCGGCCCCGTCCCCGGCACCAGGGCGTTCAGCCGCTCGGCCAGCGCCACGAAGGACTCGTAGGGCGTGACCATGGCGCAGGTGTGGGTGAAGCGGTCGAGCTGGGCCTTGACCGCCTCCACCACCCGGGGGTGGCGGTGGCCGGTGTTCAGAACGGCGATGCCGCCGGCGAAGTCGATGAAGCGGCGGCCCTCGACGTCCCACAGCTCGGCGTTCTCGGCGCGGTCGACATAGACCGGCAGGGCGGCGGCAAGGCCGCGCGGAACCGCTGCGTCGCGGCGGGCCTGGAAGGATTGGTTGCTCATGCTCTCAGCTCCACGAACCGGCCGGCGTCAGGCGCCCAGGCCCATGCACAGGTACTTGATTTCCAGATAGTCCTCGATGCCGTACTTCGAGCCCTCGCGGCCGATTCCCGACTGCTTCACACCGCCGAAGGGCGCCACCTCGGTGGACAGGATGCCCTCGTTGATGGCGACCATGCCGTATTCGAGCCCTTCGGCGACGCGCCAGACCCGGCCGATGTCGCGGCTGTAGAAGTAGGCGGCGAGCCCGAACTCGGTGTCGTTGGCCATGTGGACCGCCTCCTCCTCGGTGGTGAAGCGGAACAGCGGGGCCACCGGGCCGAAGATCTCCTCGCGGGCGACGCGCATCGCCGGCGTCACCCCGGTCAGCACGGTCGGCTCGAAGAAGTTGCCGCCCAGGCCGTGGCGGCCGCCGCCGAGCGCCACCCGGGCGCCCTTGGCCACCGCATCGCCCATCAGCTCCTCGACCTTGTCGAGGGCCTGGGCGTTGATCATCGGCCCCTGCTGGACCCCGGCCTCCAGGCCGTTGCCGACGCGGATGGCGCGGACCGCCTCGACCAGCTTGGCGGCGAAGGCGTCGTAGACCCCGTCCTGGACCAGCAGGCGGTTGGCGCAGACGCAGGTCTGGCCGGCGTTGCGGTACTTGGAGGCGATGGCGCCCTTGACCGCCTCGTCGAGGTCGGCGTCGTCGAAGACGATGAAGGGGGCGTTGCCGCCCAGCTCCAGCGACACCTTCTTCACCGTGTCGGCCGACTGGCGCATCAGGATGCGGCCGACCTCGGTGGAGCCGGTGAAGGACAGCTTGCGCACCAGCGGGTTGCCGGTCAGCTCGCCGCCGATGGCCACCGGGTCGGACCCGGTGACGATATTCAACACCCCGGCCGGGATGCCCGCGCGCTCGGCCAGCACGGCCAACGCCAGCGCCGACAGCGGCGTGTCCTCGGCCGGCTTGACCACCACGGTGCATCCGGCGGCCAGCGCCGGGGCGACTTTGCGGGTGATCATGGCCGAGGGGAAGTTCCACGGCGTGATCGCCGCGACGACCCCGATCGGCTCCTTGAGGACGAGGATGCGCTTGTTGCCGGCAAAGGTCGGGACGACGTCGCCGTAGACGCGCTTGCCCTCCTCGGCGAACCACTCGATGAAGCTGGCCCCGTAGGCCACCTCGCCGCGCGCCTCGGCCAGCGGCTTGCCCTGCTCCAGCGTCATCAGGACGGCCAGATCCTCCTGGGCGGCCATGATCAGCTCGAACCAGCGGCGCAGCAGGCCGGCGCGCTCCTTGGCGGTCCGCGCGCGCCAGGCCGGCAGCGCGTCGGCGGCGGCGGCGATGGCCTGGCGCGTCTCCTCCGCGCCGAGGTCGGCGACGCGGGCAAGCTCCTCGCCGGTCGCCGGGTTGGTCACCGCGAAGCTCCGGCCGGAATGCGCGTCGCGCCACGCGCCGTTCACATAGGCCCGGGTCTGGAGAAGGCTCTGGTCGGTCAACGACACCATGCTCGATCCGCCTCTTGGAAGGAAACGCCTGACGAACCCTAGCATGTTTAATAATTTAAACAACCCTATTCGGGTGTTGAGATTTTGATGACGCACACAGGCGAATCCGGTATGGCTTCCGGTTGCGGAAGAGGAGCGGCCCCATGGATTTCGACGTCGGCGCACGCCTGAAGCAGGTTCGTGAAACGCACGGCCTGTCCCAGCGCGCGCTGGCGCAACGGGCGGGCGTCACCAACGGCACCATTTCCCTGATCGAACAGAACCGTTGCAGCCCCTCGGTGTCGTCCCTGCGTAAGGTGCTCCAGGGCATCCCAATGACGCTGGCCGAGTTCTTCTCTTCCGACGACCTGCCGCCGCGCGAGCAGATCTTCTTCAAGAGCGGGGATCTGGTGGAGCTGACCGGCGTCCTCGTCAAGAACAAGGTCGGATCGATCTCCTTCCGGCAGGTCGGCGACCTGCGCGGCCGCAACCTCCAGATCCTGCACGAACGCTACGCGCCGGGCGCCGACACCGGGCGGACCATGCTCCAGCACGATTCGGAGGAGGGCGGCATCGTCATGAAGGGACGGATCGAGCTGACCGTCGGCGACCGCAAGGAGATCCTCGGCCCCGGCGACGCCTATCTGTTCGACAGCCGGATCCCGCACCGCTTCCGCAACCTCGGCGACGAGGAGTGCGAGATCATCAGCGCCTGCACGCCGCCCTACCTGTGA
>JAEZHQ010000262.1 GCA_023416455.1 Pseudomonadota bacterium
GCGCGACGCGCTGACCGAGCTGGTCAACATGGGCGTCGGCCGGGCCGCGACGCATCTCAGCCGGATGGTATCGGACCAGGTGTTGCTGTCGGTGCCTTCGGTGGACATCATCCGCCGCGAGGCGGCCACGCGCTTCCTCGCCGCGCGCGAGCGGAGCAGCCTCGTCGCGGTGGCGCAGCGGTTCCAGGGCTCCTTCTCCGGCCGCGCGCTGCTCATCTTCCCGGAGCCCAACAGCCTGGAGCTGGCCCGCGTCGTGCTGGGCGGGGATCTGAGCCTCGAGGAGATCGTCGATCTCGAACAGGACGCGCTGGCGGAGATCGGCAACATCATCCTGAACGGTTGTCTGGTGGTGATCGCCAACACGCTTAAGGACAATCTCGACATCTCCCTGCCCAACGTGTTGCGCGGCGACAGCGAGCGGATCTTCCAGAACGAGGGCGAGGCGGCGGACGAGCTGGTGATGTTCCTCTACATCGATTTTTCCATCCGCAGCCGCAGCATCCGTGGCTACATCGCGCTTTTGATGGGGCTTTCCTCCGTGGAATCGCTTAAGTCGCTCATCCGTGAGTTCATCGACCGCATCGCAACCGGGACTCCCGATGGAATCCACTGACGTCAAGCGCCAGCCCTGGATCGAGGGCATCCTCCACGCGCTGGACGCCGGAGTCGTCGTGCTCGACCGGCACGGCCGGGTGCAGTGCTGGAACGGCTGGATGGAGCGGGCCTCGGGCATCCCGGCCGCCGCCGTCCATGGCCGCGACCTGATGGAGGTGCTGCCGGCCCTGCGCGATTCGCGCCTGCACAACGCCGTGAGCGACGTGCTGGAGACGGGGGCGCCCAGCGTCCTGTCGCACACGCTGAACCCGGTGCTGTTCCCGCTGCGCTGCCCCGACGGCCGGCGCATGGTGCACAACGTGCTGATCCGCCCGCTGCCGGTCGGCAACGCGCTCCATTGCGTGATCCAGGTCACCGACGTCACCGCCGTGGTCAACCGCGAGCGGGTGCTGCGCGAGCAGCGCGACGCCCGCTACCGCGCCATCGTCGACACCGCCCCCGACGCCATCGTCACCATCGACATGCGCGGCGTGGTGCAGTGGGCCAACGGCGCCGCCGCGCTCCAGTTCGGCTACCGCCCCAACGAGCTGATCGGGCAGAACGTGACCCTGTTCCTGGCCGAGGATTCGCCGGACTGGGCCGGGCTGATCGCCGCCGACCTCACCGGCCGTCCGGCCGGGGTCGAGGTCATCGGGCGCAAGCGCGACGGCACGCGCGTCGACCTGGAGCTGTCGCTGGCCCGCTGGGAGTCGGAGGGGCGCAGCTTCATCACCGGCGTGCTGCGCGACATCACCGAGCGCCGCCGCACCCGCGAGGAGCTGAAGGCCAACGCGCTGGCCATGCGCCAGCTGGCCGAGCAGACCAAGGCGACGCTCGATGCCCTGCCCGCCCGCATCGCGGTTCTCGACCACGGCGGCCACATCATCTCGGTCAACCAGTCCTGGGCGGAAAGCGGCCCCGGCGCCGGCTTCCTGGGCGACGGCTCCACCGTGGGCGACAACTACCTGGAGTCCTGCGCCGCTGCCGCCAATGGGGCCGAGCACGCCGACGCGGTGATCGAGGGGCTGCGCGGCCTCCTTCAAGGGCGCGGCCCGGCGGTGTCGATCGAGTATCCGGGGCCGACGGCGTCCGGGGAGACGCGCTGGTTCCGCTGCCTGGCCGCCCCGATGGTGGCGGGGCCGTTCGGCGGGGCCGTGCTGATGCACATCGACATCACCGAGATCAAGGCGATGGAGGCCGCGCTGCGCAAGCTGGTGAGCCAGAAGTCGACCCTGCTGCGCGAGGTCAACCACCGCGTCAAGAACAGCCTGCAACTGGTCTCCAGCCTGCTGACCCTGCAAACGCTGAGCCTGTCCGGCGAGGCCGAGCGCGCCCATTTCCGCGACGCGCGCAGCCGCATCGAGGCCATCGCACGGGTGCACAGCCGGCTCTACCAGACCGAGCAGTTCCAGACCATCGAGTTCGGCAGCTACCTCAACGAGCTGTGCACCGACCTGGGGAGCGCGTCGGGCGGCGGGACCTTGTGCCGGATCGCGGTGCGGGCCGACCGCATCGACCTGCCCATCGACCAGGCCGCCCCGCTGGGCCTGATCGCCAACGAGCTGATCACCAACGCCATCAAGCACCGCGGCCCGGAGCAGGCGGACATCCGGGTGGAGCTGCACGCCCACGGGCCGGCGCTGGAGCTGACCGTGACCGACCAGGGGCCGGGCCTGCCCGCCAACTTCGATATGCGCAAGTCGCGCAGCCTGGGCATGCGGCTGATCACCAGCCTGACCGGCCAGATCGACGCCTCGGTCACGCGGCTTCCGGTGGAGCGCGGCACCTCCTTCCGCATCGCGCTGAACGTTCCGGCGGCGGACGACGCGGCCCTGGAACCCAGCACGGCGGAGTTCGACGGATGAGGATCCTGCTGGTGGAGGACGAGGTCCTCATCGCCATGGAGCAGCGCTTCTACCTGGAATCGGCCGGGCACGAGGTGTTCGGCCCAGCCTCCACCGCCGGCAAGGCGATCGACATGGCCCGCGCGGTCCAGCCCGACCTGGCGCTGGTGGACATCCATCTGGCCCAGGGCTCCAGCGGCATCGAGGCGGCCCGCCAGATGACCGGCCTGGGCATCCCCTGCCTGTTCGTCACCTCCTACCGCGAGGAGGTCGAGCCCAGCCGCGAATACGGGCTGGGCTGCCTGCCCAAGCCCTTCTCCGAGGCGACCCTGCTGGCCGCGGTCAACGCCGTCCGCGCGCTGCTCGCCGGCGAGGAGCCGCGCAAGGTCCCGGACACCATGGAGCTGTTCGGCTGAGGAGCCGGCGGGCCGCCCCGGGGCCGCCGGAGCGTTCAGGACGGATTCAGGACAGTTCAGGACAGGTTCAGGACAGCGCGCGCAGATCGGCCCGCAGGCGGTCGGCGTCGCCACCGGGCAAAAGGCGCTCGGCCTGCGCGTGGGCGGCGTCCCAAAGTGGGACGGCGGCGGCGAGCAGGGCGCGGCCCTCCGCCGTCAGCGCCAGCCGCCGGCCGCGCCGGTCCGCCGCATCGACCCGCGTCTCCACCAGGCCGCGCCGTTCCAGCGGCTTGAGGTTGGCGGTGAGGGTGGTGCGGTCCATCGCCAACAGCGCCGCCACCGGCGCCATGACCGGCGGTTCCGGCCGGTTGAGCGCCATCAGGAGCGAGAACTGGCCGTTGGTCAGGCCGACCGGCCGCAGCGCCTCGTCGAAGTGGCGCGCCAGCCGCCGCGCCGCCCGCTGAACGTGCAGGCACAGGCAGCGGTCGCGGGCCAGGAGAGTCGTCTCGAAGGACGGTCCGGCGGCGGGTGCATCGGCTTCTGACTCGGCTTTTGACATGGCCGGATGATGTTGATATCAACTTATTCTGTCAACAGGACCTTCGGGACCGGGAACCGCCGGCTACGGGGCTCCGATCAACGAACGGGGAGACAGGGATGATGAACGAACCGCAGCAGGAGCACCAGTGGCTGCAAAGGCTCGTCGGCGCGTGGACCTTCGAGTCCGACTGCTCGATGGGGCCGGGGAAGCCGCGCGAGACCTTCACCGGCACCGAGACCGTGCGATCGCTCGGCGGCCTGTGGATCCTGGCCGAAGGCGAGGGCGCCATGCCCGGCGGCGGCACCGCCCACACGATGATGACGGTCGGCTACGACGTGGTGAAGGGGCGCTACGTGGGCACCTGGACCGGATCGATGATGGCCTATCTGTGGGTGTATGACGGCACGATGGACGCCTCCGGGAGGGTGCTGGTCCTGGAGGCCGAAGGGCCGAACTTCTCCAAGGAGGGGGCGATGACGCGCTACCGCGACGAGATCACGATCGAGAGCGACGACCTCCGGCGGCTCACCTCGCGCACCCTGGGCGAGGACGGCGAGTGGCACGAGTTCGTGACGGTCACCTACCGCCGCCGGGCCTGATAGAGCGGATCGCGTAAAATCGGAATCGATGTGAAGCGTGAATCCGCTCGCAAAACAAAGGCCTGGAGTTTCGTGTGTTTCAGATTAAACGCACGGAACTCTAGCGTTTCGAAGGATCCGCGGCACAAGAGGTGCGACGCGGCCGGCGCCCTCTTCCCCCCGCCCCGGCCCCCATGGACGGCGCGGGCCGGCGCGGGAACGGACCCGGGGACCCCCGTCAGCCCAGCCGCAGCCAAGCCCTGAGGAAGGGGTCCCGGGGCTCCCCGCCGACCTCCGGCCGGGCGACCAGCAGCAGTTGCACAAGCGCCGTGTGCAGCCGGGTGCAGGGGCCGAGGTCGACCTGCGGGGCCTCCGTCCCCTCCAGCCATTCGGCGAAGGCCGCCGCCTCGTCCACCGCGCAGTCGCCCTCGAAGAGGGCGCGGTTCCCCTCGAAGCGGATCGGCATCACACAAGCTCCCGGAGGTTGAGGACGAGCAGCAGCCGCCCGTCGCCGAGCACCGCGGTGCCGGCGTAGCCGCGCAA
>JAEZHQ010000332.1 GCA_023416455.1 Pseudomonadota bacterium
ACATCAGGCCCTGCATGATGCCCGACACCCACATGGCGGTGATGTAGAGCACGATGCCGATGGTGGCGGTCCAGAAGTGGTAGCTGACCAGGCGCAGGCTGTAGAGCTGCGAGCGCTTCCACAGGACGGGAACCAGATAGTAGATGGCGCCGAAGGAGATGAAGGCGACCCAGCCGAGCGCGCCGGAGTGCACGTGGCCGACGGTCCAGTCGGTGTAGTGCGACAGGGCGTTGACCGGCTTCACCGACATCAGCGGCCCTTCGAAGGTCGACATGCCGTAGAAGGCCACCGAGGTGACGAGGAAGCGCAGGACCGGGTCGGTGCGCAGCTTGTCCCAGGCGCCCGACAGGGTCATGATTCCGTTGATCATGCCGCCCCAGGAGGGCATCCACAGCATGACCGAGAAGGTCATGCCCAGCGTCTGCGCCCAGTCCGGCAGGGCCGTGTAGTGCAGGTGGTGCGGGCCGGCCCAGATGTAGAGGAAGATCAGCGTCCAGAAGTGAACGATCGACAGGCGGTACGAATAGACCGGCCGCTCGGCGCGCTTCGGCACGAAGTAGTACATGATGCCGAGGAAGCCGGCGGTCAGGAAGAAGCCGACGGCGTTGTGGCCGTACCACCACTGCACCATCGCGCTCTGCACGCCGGAGACGAACGGATAGGACTTCAGCCCCGTCAGCGACACCGGGACGTTGACGTTGTTGCCGAGGTGCAGGATGGCGACCGTCAGGATGAACGCCATGAAGAACCAGTTCGCCACGTAGATGTGCGACTCCTTGCGGGTCATCACCGTGCCGATGAACTGGATGGCGTAGAGGACCCAGACGACCGTCAGGTAGAGATCGAGGATCCACTCCGGCTCCGCATACTCCTTGCCCTGGGTGAAGCCGAGCACGTAGCTGAGCGCCGCCAGGACAATGAAGATGTTGTAGTTCCAGAAGATGAACTTGGCCAGGCCCTCGCCGCCGAACAGGTACTGGCGGCAGGTGCGCTGCACGGAGTAGAGCGAGGTGGCGAACAGGACGTTGCCGCCGAACGCGAAGATCACGGCCGAGGTGTGAACCGGCCGCAGGCGACCGAAGCTCGTCCACTCAAGGCCGAGATTCAGCGCCGGAAAAGCCAGCTGCAGGGCGATGAAGACGCCGGCCAGGAAGCCGACGACACCCCAGAACACTGCAGCGATGACGAAGAGTCGGATGGCGTCTTCGTAGTAACGCACGTCTTCCGACACCCGCTGGCTGCCCAGGGCGGCCCCTGGAGTCAGAGTCGCTGATGTCATTCAATCTCTCCCGTTTGCCCCGGGCGGCTCGGGCCGCTCCCGCTGAGGTCGCATCACCGCTGGGTACGTACTGTTAAGGAGGGGGGCAGGGTCGCGCGGTGAGCGCACGGCGACGCCGGACGCGCCTGCCTCCAATTGGCCCAATATGTGTAGGGGTGGACTTTGCAACATTGATCTACGTCAACGACCGGCTTGACCGGCCCCTGCCATCGTTCACCGTCCTTCACGCGGCTGGACGGGCATGGACGACAGCTTCATCGCGAAACCTCTCGGTCAGCATCAGGTCGACCAGGCTTATCCGCTGGTGCGGGCCATCGCCCCGGATCTCGCGGTGGAGCGGTGGCGCGCCTTCGCCGCGGCACTTATCGGACCCGCGGGCACCCCGGCGGCGCCGACCGGCATCATGACGGTGCAGAACGCAAGGGGGTACCTCCACGGGCTTTTCTCATACGCCATTGAGGAGCATCTCCGCCATGGTCGAATTTTGGCCGTGGAGAATTTCGTCGTGCTCGATCTGTTCGACATGACCGGCCCGGCGGAGGCGCTGCTGCGCTCCATGGAGGTGCTGGCCCGCGGGCTGGGCTGTTCGGCGATTCACACCACCTTGCCGGAAAGCACGATGCGCCGGGCGGAATCGCCCAATTCCGTGCTGTCCTGCTTCCGCAACGAGGGTCACCGGACGGAGACGCTGCGCCTGTGCAAGCCGCTGGACGGCGCCAACGACAACCGCGCGCTGGCCTCGCCGGAGGCGCTGGACCGCCCGTAGAGGCGGCTGTGACAAGAACGGGACCGCCCGCCCCGCTCGTCCCCGATTGCGCGGCGCCGCCAAGCCGCTAGGATGCGGCCCCATGACCGACACCATCACCCGACCCGTCAAGTACCCGACGATCCACTTGCAGGCCGGCCGCCAGCGGCGCGCCCTGCACGGCCACCCCTGGGTCTATTCCAACGAGATCCAGATGGACACGACGGCCAAGGCCGTGCCCCCCGGCAGCCCCGTGCGGCTCGTCGACGCGGGGGGCACCCCGCTGGGCATCGCCACCTTCAACCCCCACACCCTGATCGCCGCGCGGATGCTGTCCGACGACCCGGCGACGGTGGTCGACCACGCCTTCCTCGCCGGCCGGCTGGCCCGCGCCGTGGCGCTGCGCGAGCGGCTGTTCGACCGCCCCTACTACCGCGCCGTGCACGCCGAGGCCGACGGGCTGCCCGGTCTGATCGTGGACCGCTACGGCGACGTGGTGACGGTCCAGGCCAATTCGGTCTTCATGGACCAGCGGATCGAGGCCATCCTGGCGGCGCTCGACGAGGTGCTGGCCCCGCGCGCGGTCATCCTGCGCAACGACAGCACCCAGCGCGCGCTGGAAGGGCTGGCCGAGGAGACCCGGCTGGCCAAGGGCGCCATCGACGGCCCGATCCGGCTGGAGGAGAACGGCGCCACCTTCTTCGCCGACCCGCTGGGCGGCCAGAAGACCGGCTGGTTCTACGACCAGCGCGACAACCGCGCCTTCATCGCCCGGCTCGCCCGGGGCGCCCGGGCCATCGACTTCTTCAGCTACAACGGCGGCTTCGCCGTCCAGTGCGCGGTGGCCGGCGCCGCCTCGGTGGTCGCGGTGGACCGGTCGCAGCCGGCGCTCGACAACGCCGTCCGGGCGGCGGCGGCCAACGGCGTCGCCGACCGCTTCGAGGCGCGCCGCGCCGATGCCTTCACCGAGCTGGAGCGGCTGAACGCCGCCGGCGAACGGTTCGAGGTGGTGATCGCCGACCCGCCGGCCTTTGTGAAGGCGAAGAAGGATCTGGCCGTGGGCTGCCGCGCCTACCGCAAGATGACCCGGCTGGCCGCCCGGATCACCGCACCGGGCGGCTTCCTCCTGTGCGCGTCGTGCAGCCACAACGTCGACCCGCCGACCTTCGCCGAGCAGGTCGCCCGCGGCCTGACCGACGCCGGCCGCAAGGGGCGGATCCTGCGCAGCGCCGGGGCCGGCCCCGACCACCCCGTGCACCCCAACCTGCCCGAATCCGCCTATCTGAAGGCCATCGTCCTCCAACTGGACTGATGGGGACGGCGCCCGAAGGCGCTGTCCGCATCGCCCTTCCGCACGTTGCTCGCGCGACGTGCCGCCGGGTCAGCGGGTGAAGACCCCGACCAGCTCCAGGTGGGCCGACCACAGGAACTGGTCGACGGGGTGGAGGCGGCGCAGGGCATAGCCGCCCTCGGCCAGGCTGCGGGCGTCGCGGGCGAAGGTGGCGGGGTTGCAGGACACCGCCACCACCAGCGGCACCTTGCTGGCGGCCAGCGCCCGCGCCTGCGCCGCCGCCCCGGCGCGCGGCGGGTCGAAGACCACGGCGTCGAAGCGTGCCAGCTCCTTGCCGGCCAGCGGGTTGCCGAACAGGTCGCGGCGCTCGGTGGTCAGGCGCCGGCCGCCCGCCGCCTTGGCCAGCGCGGTGAGCGCCGGGGCGTCGCCTTCCAC